>JAICRQ010000318.1 GCA_025966435.1 Anaerolineales bacterium
CGGACACTTACTTCCTCGAATGTGTTGGTGTGCGATGAAAAGGGACCTATCTCCCTGGCGGGTGTGATGGGCGGTGCGGAAACAGAGGTCTATGACGCCTCCAGGGAAGTGCTGGATGCTAAAGGTCTGGAGATGAATTCTGGCAGAACGCAGCAAGGCAAAGCCAGCATACGCGGCAGGAGCACCACGAACATCCTGCTCGAGGGCGCGGCATGGGACTTCATCAACATCCGCAAGACGGCAAAGCAGCACAACCTGCCATCGGAAGCTTCGTTCCGTTTTTCGCGTGGTGTTCACCCGGCGCTGGCGGAACAGGGCGTGAAGCGCGGACTGCAGCTTATGGCGGAATGGTCCAGCGGCAAAATCGCGCCCGGGCTTGTGGATGCATATCCGCTGAAACCTTTAGATTCGATCATTACCATCCGGCCGCGAGACGTCAAACGCTGGCTCGGTATTGATCTTAACTTGCAGGAAATCGCGGATCTGTTGACGCGTCTTGAATTCGAGTGCAGCATTGAGGGCGATTGTGTGGATGTCCGCACCCCTCCTCACCGCCTCGATGTCGGGCAGGGAATCGTGGGTCTTGCCGATATCATCGAAGAAGTAGCGCGCAGCTACGGCTATGACCGTATCCCCGAGACGCGCATGGCGGATGCTCTCCCGCCGCAGGTGGGCAACCCTGCCTACGAGTGGGAAGAGGATGTTCGCGATCTCCTTGTTAATCTGGGCTTGCAGGAAGTCGTCAATTATCGGCTCACGTCGCCGGAGCGTGAGAGTCGCCTTGTGTCTTACAACGAATATGCCACTCTGGCAAACCCGATTGCGCCGGAGCGTCGTGTGCTGCGCAGAAGTCTGCTTGCGTCTGTGCTGGAGGCGGTAGAGAAGAATGCGCGCACCGAGTCCATTGCCATGTTCGAGGTGGGTCCGGTCTTCGAACCCGTCAAAAATGGATTGCCGAATGAGCCGCGCAGGCTTGCGATGGTCATGACCGGGCTTCGCATCCCGACCGCATGGGATGTGAAGGATTCTCCAGTATTCGATTTCTTCGACCTGAAAGGACGAATCGAACAGCTCTTGAATGGACTCCATTATACAAACGCTTCCTACTCTGCTATTGATTCCGTTAACTATCTGCATCCGGGCAAAGCCGCTGAGGTCAAAGTGAATGGACAAGCCGTTGGTGTATTTGGTGAACTGCACCCGCTAACAAAGGAGAAGTATGAGTTTGGTGATGCACCCGTCATTGTGGCGGAATTCGACCTGGAGGCGCTGCGTAAAGCGAGCCCCACTTACGAGGTGACTGCTGTCGCCGATGTGCCCCCTGTGCTCGAGGATATCGCCGTGATCGTGGACGAGTCGGTGCCTGCCGAACGCGTCGCGAACCTCATCAAGCAGACGGGTGGAAAGACCGTTACACAAGTCCGCCTCTTCGACGTGTATCGCGATGAAAAGCTTGGTGCGAACAAAAAGTCACTGGCGTACAGCCTCACCTATCAATCGGACAAAACCATGACCGACGCCGAAGCTGCCTCGATCCGCAATAAGATCGTCCGGCGTTTGGAGCATGAAGTTGGCGCCAAGCTGAGAAGCTAAGCCGCCTGACGGTTTGGCTGGTGTATACTCGTCCGAACGTCATTATTGAGGAGATAAAAGCGATGAATAATAAAAATAGCAGCATGATTGCCACAATTGTCGCAGCGGTCTTATGCGGCTGCCCGGGCTTGTTCGGTTTGTGCTTTGGATTGACATCCGTATTTGCAAGTTTTGTTCCCGGTGCGGAGATCGATGTGTTTGGTAGCACCGATCCGCAGTCTGCTACAACGATGGGACTTGTGACCCTATGTCTCAGCGTGATCTTTCTGGCCGTACCGGTTGTTGTATGGTTTGTGACGCGCCGTAAGGATGCAGTTGGAATATCTGATAACGAACCGATGCCGCCGCTTAGCTAAGAGATCTCTCCCTTTGTAAGTGATACAAAAACAGCGGTGACGCCTTAGGCGTCACCGCTGTATGATCTCTGTTGAAATTACCTCACGGCGATCGTGAGAGTCATTGTACAGAAGGTATCATCGCCTCTACGCATGACCCAGGTGGTGTTATAGGTGCCTGGATCTTTGGGCGCTTGCATATCCACACCCACATCGATGGAGTTGCCAACTCTTACATTTTCATCCAAATCGTAACCTGAGACCTTGTGGATTCTATCGCCACTTGAATAGAGGATGTCAATACTATTACGGTCCCAGTTTCGCTGTCCGTTGTTACGAATGGTCCAAACAGCGTCGAAATCAGCGCGCGGGTCGAATCGAGTTCCATTTGCCGGGGAAACCCTCCTGACGTCGCAGGAAAAGTTTTCATTACTAGTCCCGCCGCCACCACTTCCACCACTGCTCGTAAATGTGGGAATCACCAGCGGAGTAGGACTGGAAAGGATGAAGATCACAGTCGCTGTTGGGGTGGGCGAGGGGGTTTCGGTACTGACGGTCGGCGTGATCGTGGGGCTCGGCATCAGGGAAGGTATGGATGCGGCCGTCTGTGTGCTTGCCGCGTCTACCGTTTGTGCGATAAACGTATTGGCCGCCCCCGGATCCATCGTCGGCACCGACGGGGTTACCAGCGATGGCGCACACGCCATGATCAGCGCCAGCGCCGTGACCCAGATCAACAACTTTGATTTACGTGTTGCTGTCATAGTTACCTCTTCCACATCCGATTCGAATTCGGAGTACAGACTCCGGCTTTTACTTTTCAACGATGATGGCTACATAGGGGAAGCACAATTGACCTTCTACTACGAACGTCATGATATAAGTGCCTTCCTTTGTGGGAGCGACGGCATCAAAGTCAACGGCAAACTGCGCGCCCGGTTTTAGCTCAGGAAGCTCTACTCGGGTCCGGTTGGTCATCTGCGTTCCACTGTTGTATTTGAGATCGAGCCCGGCAACCATGGTCTTGGTGCCAGTGTTGACGATCGTCCATTTGATGTCGAATGTGTCACCCGGGCGGAAGCTCGTATTATCGAGCGGCCTGCGGCGGATCGTGTCACAGGAATATTCACGCTGCGTGTTCGTCCCGCCGCCTCCGCTTCCACCGGAGGAGGTCGTGGGGAGGGCCATTGCTGTTGCGGTCGCAAGAGGGGTCGCCGTTTCCAGAGGCGTGGGAGAAGCCACCACACCTTCTTCTGTCTGAGTGGGGAGGGTTGTATTCGTGGCTTCCACAGTCGGGGTTACCGCGGATTGCGTCTGGGCATTCCCTGCGGCAACGGTCAGGGCGACGGAGGTCGCGACCTGATTTGCTACGTCATCCGGGTCTTGCGTTGGGACTGCAGGCTGGCAAGCAGAAAGCAGGACAATCACTGCCATCGCTCCCAGCAGAATTTTTTCTTTCGATACACTCATACATTTCTCCTTAGTTGCTGATCTTATTTCTCTTCAGATTGCGATGTGCCTGAGCCGATCCCGAGCGGCTGCCACTTTTTTTCATCCTTCAGACGATGCTGGATTCCGTTACGATCATGAGTCTCGTCGAATCCTTCTGGTTTGATGAACATCTGCTCACCATCCAGCAGACCGGAGATGCCGGTCTGACCGGGCTCGGGTCGCTTTTCACCTTTGAACTTTGCGGCGTCGCTCGGAAGATAATCGGTGGGCTCCTCGTACGAAGTCACATATCCTTCGTAATTGCGCAAGATCACCTTATGGTCAGACATGCTTAACAGGTAATTGGGCATCACGGGAATCTTGCCACCGCCGCCCGGTGCGTCCACGATGTATTGTGGCACGGCGTAGCCAGACGTGTGCCCGCGCAAACCTTCCATGATCTCAATACCTTTTGCCACAGGTGTGCGGAAGTGTCCGGCGCCTTCCACCAGGTCGCATTGATAGAGATAGTACGGGCGGACGCGGATGCGGACCAGGTCCTGCACGAGTTTGCGCTGGATATGAACATTATCGTTAATACCAGCCAGCAGCACCGCCTGGTTCCCGAGCGGAATGCCTGCTCTTGTAAGACGGTCACAGGCTTGTTCGAGTTCCAGCGAAATTTCATTGGAATGGTTGACGTGGATGTTCAACCAGAGCGGGTGGTACTTTGCCAGCGTGTCGCAGAGTTCCTGCGTAATACGCATAGGCATAAAGACAGGGACACGTGAGCCGATGCGAATGATTTCGATATGCGGGATCTCGCGTAATCGTCTGAGGATTTCCTCGAGGATTTTGGGCGCGAGCACAAGCGGGTCGCCGCCGGAGAGCAGCACGTCGCGTACCTGAGGCGTGCGCTTGAGATATTCGATCTGTAATTCAAATTCCTGGCGCGAGAACGTTTGCCCGGGGTCGCCGACGATGCGTGAGCGCGTGCAATAACGACAGTATGAAGCACACTGGGTCGTGACAAGCATCAGCACTCTGTCAGGATAGCGATGAACCAAACCGGGTACGGGGGAGTGCCGGTCTTCCGCGAGGGAATCTTCCATCATCGCTGTGAAGGATTGCATCTCTTCCGAGAGAGGGATGACCTGTTTGCGGATGGGGTCATCCGGGTCATTCGGGTCGATCAACGAGATAAAGTAAGGAGTGATATCGAC
>JAICRQ010000480.1 GCA_025966435.1 Anaerolineales bacterium
AAGAAAATGATGAGATATTCATGACTCCCCTAGGGAAATTGGGTATATCCCCCATTGTAGAGTTTTATGCTCGGAAGTACATTAGTAGCAGACGATTCTATTCGTCTGATTGCATCTAATACTAATTAACCAAGCAATGAATGAATGAAAGGAGTTGAAGATGGATCTTTTACAATGGGCACTGATTGCGTTCGTCGTGGCGATCGTTGCAGGTTTGTTCGGGTTTACCGGTGTGGCAAGCGGCGCGGCTTCCATAGGGCGGGTCCTCTTTGGTCTGTTCCTGGTCGTTGCCGTGATCTTTCTGGTGCTTGCCTTGCTGGGAGTTAGTATCCTAGCGTAAACCTATCGATTGGCAGCGGGGATGGAATGAATCCGCATGTAAAGAATGAAATCGAGGTATCCATGTTTCTCCTCTTATGGATACCTCGGCTTCTTTTTCCTGTTTCAAACTGCGATCCTAATTCTTCCTCATGGATCTGTTTTCATCTCATCCGATGACAACGGATTGAAGCCCCGTCCAAAAATTTCCTGTGCTGTGGAGACGACCACAAAAGCAGTGGGGTCCTCCTTATTGACAGCGAATTTCAAGTTATGCACCTCGGTTACTGTCAGAGCGCAGATCAACACCGAGCGCGCCTCCCCCGTATACATCCCTTTGCCTGAAAGTGCCGTCACGCCGCGCCGAAGGTCCGTCATAATACGCTTTGAGACTTCTTCCGCTTTGCCGGTAATGATCAGCGCCATCAACTGCTTCCGGCGATGACGAGGTGCAAGGAACGCCTGGAATCCCTTTGGCTTGCCCTCGGAAGACCCAATAGAGGTCACTGCCTCCTCTCCGAAGCGCGGCAGCACTTCGCCAGTCGCCTGTGTCATGCTGATTGTGGCAAGACCCATGAACAACAGAAAGGCGTGAAACGCAAGACCGAGTGCGATCATCACCTCACCCGCAACCGGTCCCACCGCACTGCGCTGAACGAACTCTTCCAGGCCACTAGCTGGCACCGGGAAGAGCCAGATCTTTGCCACCCAGGATGCGTAAAGGATGATAAAGATCCAGGCGTAATTTCTTCTTAAGCGCCTTCCAAACGCCTCCCAGATCGAGATGGGAAAGCTGGGGGAAAGTAAATTTTCTGCCAGGCTCTCCGCCCACTCCGGGGAGGGATGAAAAGGCGGAACAAGCATGGCTGCATAGAAATCTGTTTCCATGAGGCGTACACGATAGCTCCAGAGCTCATAATAGCGATAACGGCGCGTCTCGATAAAAAGGAACCAGATCACCAGCAGCGTACTGAGAATAATAACGCCATGATGAATGTCTGGCTGGCTGAACGCGACGGATAACGTCGCGCCGGTAGAAACCACCGCCCAATTGGTCGTGGTATCCAGCCGCTGACGCCAGATGTTGGCACGCTGGACCTCGGCGCGGAAGAAGTGCACCATTGCCGTAACAAATTCGCTGGTCTTAAGACGATAACCGCGATAGGTCCACACGGGTTCATCCGGATCCAAGGGAGGAGGGGTCGATTTGGGTATTGACATAACTCACCTTCTTCTCGCTACCAGAGCTTAGAACAAAAGTGTACCCCATTTATATGGTGGGTGATATGGCGGCAGTTGCACTGCCGCCCGCCAGCAGTGCAACTGCTGGCGAAACTTCCACGCCTTTATTGTTTTTTAGGAAGGAACGGTTTATACTACTTATCGTAAGATGCTCGTCACACCAAGCCGAATGGACATAGTGAAACACGAGAATCATGCAACCCCTCCATAACATACGAATTTTAGATATCACCCGCGCCCTGGCAGGTCCCTACTGCACAATGATGCTGGGGGATCTGGGTGCCGACGTGCTCAAAGTGGAGCGCCCCGGTGTGGGGGATGAGACGCGCGGCTGGGGGCCTCCTTTTGTCGGTAAGCCATACGGTCCGTACCCCGGCGAGTCCGCCTACTTCATTGCGGCGAATCGGAACAAACGCAGCCTGACGGTGAACATCCAGAGCGCTGAAGGACAGGAGATCATCCGTAAGCTGGCAGGAGTCGCGGATGTGCTGGTGGAGAATTACCGCACCGGGGATTTGGACAGGCTTGGCCTGGGCTATGAAGATTTGCACAGGCTGCATCCCAGGCTCATCTACTGTTCGGTCAGCGGCTATGGGCGCACAGGTCCATATGCGAACCGTCCTGGTTATGATGCGGTCCTTCAGGCGGAGGGCGGGATGATGAGCATCACGGGACCCGTGGAAGGACCTCCCTCACGGGTTGGCATTCCCATTATTGACATTACTTCCGGGATGTTCGCCGCGACCGCCATCCTGGCTGCCCTGCATGCCCGCGACGTCACGGGCGAGGGACAACTCGTGGACATTTCCCTTTTCGACTCACACCTTGCCCTGCTAACAAACGTGGCATCCAACTATCTTGTGGGAGGAAAGCCGCCGCTCCGGCTGGGGAATGCGCATCCGAACCTTGTCCCCTACGATGCATTTTCCGCGCGGGATGGCTGGTTCGTGTTGGGCGTGGCGAATGATAAGCAATGGGGATTGTTGTGTGACGTGCTGGCTCGCCCCGAGTGGAAAACCGATGAGCGTTTTGCCGCCAATCGAGATCGGGTCGCCAACCGGGAGGAATTGTCGGCGGAACTCAATGCAATCTTTTCTCAACAGGATGTGGACGACTGGCTGGCAGACCTCGTCAAGGCGGGTCTCCCCTGCGGACGGATCAACTCGATCCCGGAAGTCTTTTCCCATCCCCAGGCAGATGCGCGCGAGATGACTCTCGAGTCCGAACATCCCACCGCCGGTACCGTGCGGCTGACGGGCTTCCCTTACAAATTGTCCCAAACCCCGGCGGAAATCCACCGACCGCCGCCGCGGCTGGGCGAGCACACCGAAGAAGTTTTGACGAGTTTATTGGATCATTCGCCGGAGGATGTGGCTTCACTTCGAGGGAAGGGTGTGATTTAAGTAGGTGAAACTCTTTGGCATATACTCTTCGTGAGAGTGTGCAGGGAGTTTTCATCAAATTAATATTTGGGCGCTGGACAGTCTGGATATTAGTGACCCAATGGGCGTCTAATAACGAGTTAGGCGCTTGATTAATTATCTATGAAATCTATTATGCATACTGATTACTGGGTAGAAATCCCTGCGGGAGAGTTTCTGATCGGCATCTCACCAGAACAGGAAAATTTCATCTCCGACCGTATGAAAGAACAGTTTGGAACAGACTTTTTTTCTCTCTGGAAAAAAAGAAGA
>JAICRQ010000184.1 GCA_025966435.1 Anaerolineales bacterium
CATTGACGAAGTCTCGGTTCACGTCGTCCCTGTGCTGTTCGGCAGCGGCACGCCCTTGTTCGGAGACCTGGACAGCAAACACATCTCGCTTGAAACGATCGAAGTGATCGAAACTCCGGCGGTGATCCATCTGCGGTTCCGCCTCTTGAAGTAACCCTGGTGATAGTGAGTAAGCTTGGCGAAGGTCTGATAAATTACAGGGATTATGTGAAAACAGGAGACCTGCGGTCACGATCTCGGGGGCATAACGCACATTCCCCTGTCGACGGGTTTGGCAATGGAAGTTAAGGCTGCAGGATGAAAACCCTATCTGGCCAGGGGGGCTATTCCTTATTGTTAACATCCAACTTGCCCATTAACATCTGCCCCCTAAGATCTATGTTATCTCAATTAATGGTAAGGATGAAACAAACTGATGAATTTAAACCAAGACCCACAGCCCACGGAACGGGTTGGTATCGGAAAACAGATCTCTGATTTATGGAACTCTAGAAACAGGATAGCCAGACTAATGATCTGGGCAACTGCTGGACTGGTTCTCAATTGTTGTTGCGTAATCATTCCGCTTTGGGACAGCTCAGGGGGGCCATAAAGCGGCACACATTCAATGGGATGGAAGCAGTAAGGGTGTTTGTTCTGGCAAATTATTGCAATGTGTTGAAAAAGCCAACTGTGAAACACAAACAAAAAGTCTCCTTGCTTTCCGGAAGGCTTTTTGTTTGTGCGTGAGGCACCAAGTAATCTTCAAGAGCCGATAGTCCGGGTGAAGGTTCGAACTTGATGAAGATCATGCCGTCTTTTCACCGGCAAGGACCTGCAGTCACGAGAGGTTTGGCTGATCTAAATTTTCATCTCCCATCTGGCAGACAGGGCAGAAATGGCTGATACGATTTCTTTTCCCCGTTTTCTCTCGTTTCACCTTTGCCCCGCAGCGAGGACAAATCGATTTTTGATAAATATCCAGATGTTTTCTTAATTGAAATACTTTCCGCCATTTATAAAAAAGAAGAGAGAATTTCTTCGTTTCTGCTATCAATTCCTTTAATTGGGAGGGTGGAATCTCTTTGACTTTCGTTTCAGGGTGAATACGCACTCTCCACAGCACTTCGTTTTTAATGATATTTCCCACGCCGGCAAATATTTCCTGGTCCAGTAAAACATCCGCAATCAGTGCATCAGGCTTTGAAGAGATGGAGTCAAACGCTTTGTCAGGGCTCCATTTCGGGGACATAATATCGATCGTAAAATCGTAGCTGGCTTTCGCATTTCTCGTTTCTAGAAATTTGACGGAACAGCTAAAAAGCTTAATGTTGCCGTTCTCAAAATCCAGTTGAAGCCTTGGCGTGTAGGCTCTTTTGTAGTCACCTGTTAAGGTAGAGTGATTGAGTTCCGCTTCAAATGCACCAAACAGCAAAAAGTGAGTGCGAAGAGCAAACTCATCAAACTGAATGATCAGGTGTTTCCCCCAGGAAAAAATACTTTTTACTTCTTTACCTAAAATTCTTTCCTTTTCTATTTTGGTGTTGCCAGATACGGACAGCACGGTTTTACCCCTAAAGGGCTTCAGTTGATTGGCGGCTAAATAAAGCGAAGGTCCTTCCATCTCTTTCCCTTATTTTAAGTGGATATTTTCAGCAAAGCAAAAAGGGCTGGGATTTCACCAGCCCTCTCTAAGGGTATCACGAGCCTGAGGAATTTCCAATCAATAATTGGATCCTTCTTCCCAATACTCTTTCCAGGCGGCTACCCATTCTGGTTCGGTAAATATCGTTTCCGGGTGATCATGAAGAATGCGCTCGCCCATAACCCACACAATATACGCTTCAAGCGACTTGTCTCTTGGACGAGATGCATATGTCTTTGTATTTAGGTGACTTTCCATAGAGAAAACCTGTTAGTCTGACAGTAAATTGATTCAGATAGAAGGATCCACCACGATCTTGATGGCGGTGATATGCCGATCCTAGATGAGGACATTTGAGTATTCTGGAGCGCAAGTGATAGAGATATCTTCCGCCATCAGATAACCTTTTGCCACAGAAAGAGCCTTCACGGCCCGATGGACTGCTTCCGCGCCAATGGCTTCAATCTGGGCTATAAAAAATGTATGGTTATTGAGTACACTAATTGTATTCAATTTAGATCTCCATTTCGTTCCCGTTTTGCGACTCGGCATCACATCACGGTGAGATTTTTATTTGTCATCCCTTCCATTGGGATGAAATTGCATCGGGATTTTAAAGGGTAAGTACCTCTTCACCAATAGGCACGCAAGAGGTTGAAATAGACATATGTACTTATTCTGGTTTCGCTAAAACTCTTCCAGCGCCTGCTCCTCGCGGCGGATACGGTCGCGCAGCAGCAGGAGGTTGGCAACGCCGAATAGGGCGGACGTGAGATAGGCAGAGTGCAGCAGCGGCACAGCCAGGATTTCCAGTTCCACCCCCAGGTAATTTGGATGGCGTATATAGCGGTAGATGCTGTGCCGCACCGGCACCCCCGCGGGTCCGGGAACGGTCATCACCCGCGTGGACCAGCGCCAGCCCAGCGCGCGGATGGCGGTCAGGCGTAACGTTTGCCCCGCTGCAAATAAGGCGAAGGCGAGTGTTGCCAATCGGGGGCGGAATTTACGCCTGCCGGCGAAGACTTCTAGCAGCATGGACGCGAACCAGGCGGCATGCAAGGTTACGATCCGGCGGTAGGTCTCGGGTGCGTGCTCACGCCCGCCAACGCGGAGCATCCGTTGTTCGTTACGGCGGCTCAGGTGCAGCTCGAACATGCGCTGTACGCCCAGAGCTGTGACGAAACCCAGGAACAGCAAACGCGTACTTACCACCGCAGCAGCACCAGCTCAGCGCAGAATGCCGGTCCCATCGCCATCAGTACCGCCCACTCACCCGATTTCGGCTGCAAGCGTTTCATGGTCTTATCCAGGATCAGCAGCACCGAAGCAGACGAGACATTCCCTACCTCAGCCAGAGTCTCCCAGCTCAACGTGAGGGCTTCGTCGGGCAAGCCCAGCCCGTCTGCCAGTGCCTGGATGACACGGGGTCCGCCCGGGTGCACCAGCCAGTGATCGATATCGGTAATGGTCAGACCGTGCCTGCTCAGAAAGGCTTCCATGCTCGGCCGCACCTCGGACTGTGCCAGCCCGGCAATGTCCGCACTGAGCAGCACTTTGAAACCGCTGTTCGTCACGTCCCAGCCCATGATGTGCTCCGTCTCCGGGAAGAACTGCGACTGCGAATCGATCACCCGGGGCATGCCAGGCTTTGCCCGAGGGTGGTCATCGCCTACCATCAGCACCGCCGCGGCGCCGTCGCCGAACAGCCCGCTGGCAACCAGGTTCGCCATCGACAGGTCATCGCGTTGGAGCGTGAGACTACACAGCTCGACGGCGAACAGGATCACAGCCTCGTCCGGGTGCCCGCGCAGGTAGTCTGCTGTGCGGGCGATGCCTGCCGCGCCGCCCACACAGCCCAGCCCGAACAGCGGCAGGCGTTTCATACCCCGCGAAAACGGGATGCGGTTCATCAGCCGTGCATCCAGGGACGGCACGGCGATGCCCGTGGTGGAGATGACCGTCAACTGGTCCACCTCCTGCGGGCTCATTTGCAGCTGGTCCAGCAGGGCACAGATCGTTTTCTCGCCCAGATCCAGCGCCGCTTCGATATAGGCGTTATTCCGTTCCTCGAACGTCGAGGGTTCTTTATAGCGTTCGAGGGGCCAGGACAGGTAGCGACCGTTGACTTTTACGTTCGTGTAGAACTGCTCCAGGGGTTTCAAGATGGATGCTCGCCTTGGCTTCCATTCCTCCTGTGCCGCGGTGAGCAGTGTGCTTTGCGGGTAATAATATTCGGGGAAACCGGTTGTTGCAGAAACAATGACAGGCATGCAACTCTCTTTCTGAAACTCTCCGGGGATGATCACCCCTTTCGCGTGCCGGAGGTTTTTCACAAATACCTGCTAATACAAACGAAAAAAGCCGGAACTTGTTCGTTCTGCGAATACGTCGCCTGCGGGGCGATGGAGTGCAACGTGGATCAGGTAAGGTAAAGGGAGGTACTGTCGCTCTAATTGCTGCGAGCAGCAAACGTACGCACCAGCGCTGCCAGCTGCTCGGGATGTGTGTAATTCGGCACGTGCGCAGCCTCCTGAATTACCGCCACCTGTCCCTGTGGCAACAGCGCCGTCGCCCGGCCGATCGCCGACATCGGCACGATCCGATCGTGTTTGCCGCCGACAACCAGTGCCGGCACCTGCACCTGCGGTAACCACGTCTCCAGCGGGGAACGCTGCATGTGGCGCAGCGTCAGCACCGTGCGCCGCAACCCTGCCTTCAGGAAATCCCGGAACATAATCGCCCAGGACGACGGTGGTTCGCGCACGAAATCGTTCAATGCCCGTCCTACGAGCCGGAACGTGTTGCGCCCGCCTCGATCGCCGAGCGGCGACACCAGTATCGCCCCTGCCACAAGTTCGGGGTGGCGCGACGCCACGACTGACACGGTATGGCAGCCCATCGAATTTCCCAGCAGATAAGCCCGCTCCAACCCGACGGCGTCCATCCACACTTTCAGAGCCTCCCCCAGCTCCGCTATGGTCAGCACCCGCCGCGGCTTTTCGCTCCGCCCGAACCCCGGTAAATCCGGTATGTACACTGTGAAGTCACGCGTGAGTGCCGCCGCCGTTGGCAGCAGGTAGTTCCCCGAAACGGTGAGCCCGTGGACCAGCACCACTGACTTCCGTCCGCTGCCCCCCTTGCGGTAGTGCATTCGACAGCCATCCACCATCACCCAATGGCTGGGCATGGACGCCAGCTGTTCCCGTTTGTGCTTCATTGTTCTTCCCCGGGGTATTGCGAATCATCGGCCGCTAGAAAATCAAGTAGCAGCTCGTTAAAACGCTGCGGCCGGTCCCACATCGGGTTATGTCCTGCACCCTCTATGCAAACAAAGCGGGCTCTTGCCAGCCGTTCTGTTAGTCTGCGTCCCAGTTCCGGGACCAGCAGCGTGTCCTTTTCCCCCCAGATCACCATCGTCTCTGCCTGCACCGCCCCCAGCCGGTCAGATAGGTCCGCGCTGAGCACCTCACGGGTCATTCGCCACATCGTGCGTGGACCCGCCCGCAGCACGTCGCTTACCAGCACCGGCAAAAAGCTCAGGCTCATGTAACGCCCTGCCCTCACCAGATCCACTGCGTGACGCAGCAGCCCCGGACCCATCGGCAATACCAGCGCGTTCACGAGCACCAGCCGCCGC
The DNA here is from genome assembly GCA_025966435.1 of Anaerolineales bacterium. GTDB lineage: Bacteria > Chloroflexota > Anaerolineae > Anaerolineales > Villigracilaceae > Defluviilinea. Next base: position 5,262 of record JAICRQ010000184.1, read on the forward strand.
ACCACCTCTGGCGCCGTCGCTGCCACTTCCGTCGCAATGTAGCCGCCCATGGAATGCCCTACAAGGTGCGCCTGCGTGATCCCCGCGACTTGCAGCCACTCTGCCAGCCAGCTTCCTGCCTCTCGCAGCACTAAGCGCTGCCCGCGGCTGCGGCCGAAACCCACCACATCCACGTTATACACCCGGTAGCGCTGCGCCAGCACCGGTACGTTGTACGCCCACCAGCGCCCCGAGCCAGACAGCCCGTGAATCAGAACCACAGCCGGTCCGTCCCCGGTCACTTCGTAATGCACCGTTAGCGGACCCACCTTCGCCAGCTGCTGTACTGTTTTTACCTGGTCGATCATTCGCACTTTGTCTCCTGCTGCCTTCAAAAGCAATGGAAAAGGGCCTTGGGCAGGCCCTTTAGCTGTAAATCACTTGAACTTGTCTTTAGATGATATACAACTATAAGATAATTGGAACCGCCAGACAACGGGGTATATCCTACTCCGTTGGTAGGTATTCCCCCTCAAATATGCCCAAAGCTCGGGCGAGCTTCCCGGACACGCACATCATTTTTCTCATTGGGGTTACAACGCGGGCACGGAATTTCCCCTGAGCCTGTACAGTCCATGCAGGTATACAATTTTCCCAAATAAGGCGGGTAAGGACTCGGTCCCACTACGCCTCGTCCCGAACAACACGGGCAAGAAATTGTCCGTTTATTTTTACAGGATGGACAGCTCGCTGATTCCGCCATACGCACGTCCTTTGTTTTTCACCCGGCTTTGCAGTCCTCAAATCATAATTCATGTTCGCCGCGATGTCACTACCTGGCACTCGGATTCAGGTGAAGATCAGAGAGCTCTGTGCTTCTTGGCACAACAGGCTATGGAGAGTGGTTCTGCTAATTGACCGACGTAGCCCTGAAAGAAGGCAAAACGTTGGCTGGACGGCGATTCCTTCTCCTTCTGGTGAATCTTCGCAGTCGTGTGGATTGTTTGCAGCATAACACGCATTAGCCGGGCTGTTTTCTGGCATGGACGAACCACACAGCAAGCTCCCCCTTGCCCTTGACGTTGATGACCCCGCGGGCTTCGCAGAGGAAGTCGTCGTTGATCAGGTTGTAGGTTTCTTGTGTGATCTGGACTAATCCACCTGTGCCATTCGATTCCATGCGGCTGGCTGTATTGACCGCATCGCCCCACAAGTCATAGATGAATTTCTTGCGGCCGATCACGCCTGCCACAACCGGTCCGGAATTGATCCCGATGCGGAAGGTCAGCTTCCGTCCAAAGTAATCGCTCTGCCTTACGATCTCCTGCATGTCCAGCGCCAGGCAGGTGATGACCTTGGCATGATCCTGCCTCGGGCGGGGAACGCCGCTTGCCACCATGTAACAATCGCCAATCGTCTTGATCTTTTCCAGGTCGTATTTTTCGACGAGATCATCAAATTGAGAAAAGACCTGGTTGAGCAATTCCACCAGCTCAATCGGTTTCATCTGGCTTGACATCGGTGTGAAATTCACCACATCGGCGAAGAGGATGCTGGCCTCACTGTATTGCTCGGCAATGGAATCCGGCTTCTTTTTAAGGAGTTCTGCAATATCCTTGGGAAGGATGTTCAACAGGAGATTTTCAGATCTTTCCTGTTCGATTCGAAGCGAG
>JAICRQ010000286.1 GCA_025966435.1 Anaerolineales bacterium
ACGGTTCTTCACCAGCTCCAAGGCAGAGAACAGCCCGATATAGCGCGCATCGCCGACAGATGGATGTTTAGTTTTCAACTCTTCGAGCCGCGCACCGAGATGCTTTCCCACTTTCTTTGCATTCTCGAAGATCTTGTCTTCCTCATAGGCTTCGATCGTTGCCAGCGCGGCGGCACAGGCCAGCGCGTGACCGTTATACGTCAAACCGGCATACAACACCTTATCATCGAAGAATTTCGCAATTTTTTCGCGAACGATCACTGCGCCGAGCGGCACATAGCCGGATGTAATTCCTTTAGCCGTGGTGATGATATCTGGCACCACATTCCAGTGATTCACAGCGAACCATTCGCCGGTGCGTCCCCATCCGCTCATCACTTCGTCCGAGACCAGCAGAATGCCATATTTGTCACAGATCTCACGTATCCGCGGCCAGTAATCGTCGGGCGGGATAATCAGACCGTTCGTGCCGGTTACGCCTTCCATGAAGATCGCCGCAATTTGATCCGGTCCTTCATACTCGATGATCTCTTCCACGTGTTTAATACACTGCTTGCAGCAATTGTTTCGATCGCCATTCTGGCCGAATGGACAGCGATAACAATAGGGATCAAGGAAGTGGACAACGCCCGGGATCGCTGGTTCGACGGGCAGGCGGCGATAGTCGCCGGTCAGCGCCATCGCGCCGTGCGTTGCACCGTGATAGGAACGATAACGCGCCAGGATTTTGTGACGTCCCGTATAGAAACGGGCAATTTTGATCGCATTTTCATTCGCTTCCGCGCCGCCGAGGGTGAAGAAGGTTTTCTTTAGATCTCCGGGTGTGATCTCTGCAAGCTTTTTTCCAAGCAAACCGCGCGGCTCAGTCGCCATGCCGGGGCTGGCAAAGGTCAGCTTCGCTGCCTGATCCTGAATCGCCTTGACGACTTTCGGATGCTGGTGCCCGACATTTGTATTGACTAACTGCGATGCGAAATCGAGATATCGTTTTCCCTCCGCATCCCAGAAATAAACGCCCTCTGCTCTGACCATCGGAATCGGATTCACCTGTCCCTGATTAGACCAGGAGTAGAAGGTGTACTCTTTATTGAGCTCAACAATTTCTTTTGCGGTGAGATGTGTCATGTTCTCTCCATAGAATAGTACACACGTAAACAGGTACACATGTCTACTTGTTTACGTGTGTACCTGTTTACATCTTCACTTCCTTTACGATCTCGGCATACACATTCAGCGTCTCGTCAACATCGGCGTCGCTGTGCGAGTAACTCAGGAACCAGGGCTCGCGAGGATCGTGGTCTGGCATGATGCCTCTCTCGATGGCTTTTTCCACAAGGTTAAGATACATGACATGGTCGCTGAGAGCCCAGTCGCGCTGGCAGGTCACCGCGTCCATGCCTAGGGAAAACGAGAACATCGCGGGATAACCGGTCATGGCAACAGGAAAACCGTTGTCTTCAAAGATGTCTCGCAAGCCGTCCATGAGGCGTTGCCCGCGGTGTTCAATGGTTTTGAGTATCGGCTTTGATTTCAACAAACTCAAGGTCGCATACGCCCCTGCCACGCCTGGTTTGTTGTTCGTATACGTCCCCCCTTGTGCCACCCCGTGCCCGATAATGGACATGATCTCTTTCTTGCCGCCGAATGCCGCAATGGGATAGCCATTCCCGAGCGCCTTCGCGTATGTCGCCAGGTCCGGCTTGATGTTGTAATATTCCTGCGCGCCGCCGTTCGCGATACGAAATCCTGTTTTCACTTCATCCAGGATGAACACGCATCCATACTCTTCGGTCTTCTTCCGAATTAGCGCGAGGAACCCATCCTGCGGGTTGATCGCGGCGCAGTTTCCCTGGCATGGTTCTGAGATCACTGCTGCGATCTGTTCGCCATACGACCGCATAACGCGTTCAAATCCCTCGAAGTCGTTGAATGGGAGCGTGATAATGAACTCCCGCATCGACTTTGGAATCCCGGATGACCCTGGCACGGGAATTGGACTGCGTCGGTTCCCGTATGCTTCTACCGGCGCATAAGTGGACCACAATGTGTGATCGTGAAAGCCGTGATAGTTGCCTTCAAATTTCAGGATGAGATCACGTCCTGTATAGGCGCGTGCCACGCGGATCGCGTGCATCGTCGCCTCCGTCCCGGAACAGGCGAGGCGGACCATTTCCACAGCCGGAGCCATCTCGATGATCATCTCCACAACCGCGACTTCAAGTTCGCCCGTCATCGCAAAGAGAATCCCCTTCTGGATCTCCTCAATGACTTTTTGGTCGACGTCATCGTAAGAATGCCCGAGGATGATCGGACCAAACGCCATCCGATAATCGATATATTTCCTTCCATCCACATCCCATAAATAGGCGCCCTTTGCCTTCTCGACGTATGGTGTGATTCCATCCCCCCAGTAACGAAAATTGGAATTGACTCCAAGCGGTATGATCTCCTGAGCACGTTTTTGCAATGCGAGCGTCTTCGAGCCAAACATGATTTCCTCCGGATAGATTAGTCTGTCGTTGCTGTCACTTCTTTTTCAGAAATCTCGCGCGCGATCCGTTCCGGTATCCGCCATTGATAGACATCTTTGAGGATCAACGGAACAATAGAGGTCGTCGTTTTGCGAACGCCGGGCACTTTTCGGACCACCTCGGTCACAAATTGATAGATCTCCGCTGTATCCTTTGCGACAATTTGGATGCTCACGTCTGACTCCCCAATGCCGCACGCCACATAGCTAACATTATCGAACTCCGCCATCTTCTTAGCCACTTCCAGGATGCGATCCGATTCGACCTCCAGCCATATATCTGCGATTGTAGTGAGTCCAAAGGCTTGCGGCCTCGCTACCGCGCTGATGCGCACCACCCCTTCATTGACCATTCGATCGATCCGATAACGTACAGCGCGTTCGGAAATATCTCCCATCCGCCGCGCGATCTCAGAAGCAGGCATGCGTCCATCTTCTAGTAAGAGATTGACAATTTTTATGTCGGTTTTGTCGAAATTGTACATAGTTAGCCTATTTTCTTTCCGAAACCTACAGATGCCTTGCAACTATACTGCATGGTCTTTATACAAGTCAAGTCCAATTGCTGGTTGGGCAACTCTGAAGCTTGTAACATTCCTTTCCTTCAACACATCTAACAAATAACAACAGAGACGGCAACCAGGCTTACAGAACCCCTTCATTTCAATTTGAACCATATTTCACATTGACGCAAGGTTGTCCAACAGGTATAATAAAAGCTTGGCATTATTCCAAACTTGCAGGAGCAAAATTATGACAACACCAGATATCGCGTCAACAACGACGCTTGAACCAAAAACAAAATTAAGCGGAAAGATTCTCAAGACAACGCTGGCGGGCGCGCTGGTGGATGTGGGGCAAAGCATTCCCGGAGTGATTCACATTTCGCAATTGAGCAATGATCCAGTCAACAAAGTGGAAGATGTGATTCAGGAAGGACAGACGGTTGACGTCTGGGTTCGCCGCGTGAAGAAGGATCGCATCGAGCTGACGATGATTGAGCCGCTTGCCCTCGAATGGAAAGAAATCGAACCGGACATGGTCGTCAAAGGCAAGGTGGTCCGCCTGGAACCCTACGGCGCATTCGTCGACATCGGAGCAGAACGCCCGGGCATGGTCCACGTCAGCGAACTGGCACATGGCTACGTCAAAACCCCAAACGAAATCGTCAAGGAAGGCGATGAAGTGGAAGCCAAAGTGCTGGATGTGAATCGCAAAAAGAAACAGATCAAACTGAGCATGAAAGCTCTGGAACCCGAGATCGAAGAGTTCAAGCCGGCGAAGAAAGAAAACAAACGGGAAAAGGGCAACAAGCGCGGTCCCAAAAAGGAAGTCAACGAGATGCCGCCTCAGGAAGAGGATAAGGAACCGGAAATGACCGCCATGCAGATCGCCTGGCAGGAAGCTCTCAATAAATCAAATGCGGATCGAGCTTTCAAGGTCAAGCGGCAGAAATCCAACGTTTCGCAGGAACAGGAAGAGATTCTCGAACGGACCATGAAGAAACGCCTCCCCACCGGTGGATAGTTTTCGAACAAAACAATCAGGCGTGTGCCTGATTGTTTTTATTTAATTTCACTCAATTCGTTTAGGAATTTTTCTTTATTGGCAGTGCGAGCCGTCTTTCCGCTGGATGTCTTCAGAATCCATTTTGGTCCCACGACTTTTACATGTCGCAGGGCGATCGCCGAATTCTTCGTCACGTGGAGGCGGACGGCATCCGCAATTTTCTGCTGTTCCTCCGGGTCGTCTGAGTCACCTTCCGCGATGATCACCACTTCCTCGGTACCCTGCGCCTCGTCGAACATGCCAAATGCCACAGACCGCCCGGCATGGACACCCGGCACTTCATAGGTCAGTGCTTCCAGATCCTGAGGGTAAATGTTCTTGCCACCGACAATGATCATGTCCTTTTTGCGCCCGGAAACGAATACCTCCCCGTTCGAGATGTATCCGTAATCCCCTGTCAGGTACCATCCATCACGGAATGCCTTTTCGGTGAGCTCGGGGCGATTGAAATAGCCGGTCAGCATACAGTCACTTTGAATTGCGACCTCACCGATCCCCCGTTCAGGGGCTTCGTTCCCATTTTCATCCAGAACCTTGACTTTCACATTTTCCAAGGGCTGACCCGACGACATCATTTTCATGGAAGGACGATTGTCAAATGGGCCCTTCGCCACGCGTTCAACCATGAAGGCTTCCCGGTCAATCTCCTCGACAACGGGTACTCTACCCAACGGACTCTGGGTTACGCAAAAGACATTTTCCGCCATCGCATATGAAGTTTGCAACGCTTCGAAACTTAAGCCATATCCTTTGAACCGTTCATAAAACACGACATGGCTTTCCCAACGAACAGGTTCCGAACAATTGATCACCGCGCGCAGCGAGGATAAATCTACGCCTTCGATGTGGCGGTCGCGAATCTTCTGCGCACAGAAGTTATAGGCAAAATTTGGGAGCCACATCAAGGTGCC
>JAICRQ010000306.1 GCA_025966435.1 Anaerolineales bacterium
CCGTCGCACCGAATGGGGCAGGCATAAGTTCAGGGATGCTGGGCTATATGTTCTGGGCAGCCGAGATGCCCTCCACGCGCCGCATTACCACAGCTCCTCCCAACTCCTGTGAAGGCGGTGTCGGTGCGGGTGCGACGTTTTATACCATTCCCGTTCCTATGCCTTCCTTGCGACAACAATAATTTCGATAGTACAAAGAGTAAAATAGCTCTGCAATATCAAATTGCAGAGCTATTTTGTTAAAGGATCAGACGATGTCAAACAAGATTCTCCACTGGGGATTGCTCTCTACCGCGCGCATCAACCGCTCTCTCATTCCACCTTTACGGGCATCAAAGCGTAATCAGCTTGTCGCTGTAGGGTCACGGGCACAAGACTCAGCAGACAAGTATGCACAGGAATGGAAGATTCCGCGCGCGCATGGATCGTACGAAGCGTTACTTGCTAACCCTGAAATTGATGTAATTTACAATCCGCTGCCGAATCATTTGCATGCGGAATGGACGATCAAAGCGGTGGAGGCGGGTAAACATGTGCTGTGCGAAAAACCGCTTGCGCTAAACGTAGAGGAAGTGGACGCGATCCAGTCCGCGGCACGCAAGCATGGACGGATCGTTATGGAAGCCTTTATGTATCGCCATCATCCACAAACGCTCAAAGTACAGGAGCTGGTGAAGAACGGCTCCCTGGGGACCTTGAAGCTGATTCGCGGTTCCTTTAGCTATGTCCTCTCCCGCGAGGGCGATGTTCGCCTCAAGCCCGAGATGGGCGGCGGAAGCATCTGGGATGTTGGATGTTATCCTATCAGCTATGCGCGCATGATCGTCGGGGAGAATCCGCTCGAGGTGTTTGGCTGGCAGGTCGCAGGTCCGACGGGAATCGACGAAACCTTCGCCGGGCAGATGCGGTTCGCGAACGACGTCCTGGCGCAGTTTGACAGCAGCTTCGTCATCCCGTTTCACACCTTCATGGAAATTGTGGGCAGCGATGGGACGTTGAATATTCCTCGTCCCTTCCGTCCCGGGACCGATGAGAAAATCTATCTGACTCAAGGGGAAAAAACGGAGATCATCAAGATCCCCGGGCAGGAGCTGTACGTCGGTGAAGTGGAAAACATGACGGACGCGATCCTGCTCGGACACGAACCGCGAGTCTCGCTCGACGACAGCCGCGCAAATGTGGCGGTGATCTACTCTCTTCTCGAGTCGGCGCGAACAGGGAAGTCTATCAAGCTCACCTAGTCTTGCAAAGCTGAAACATTCAAGAATACAGCCCTGGCAAAAAAACGTTAGCAAGGCTCCCTCGAAGTTCTGGTAAACTTGCTTCATTCTCTTTTGGAGGCTCTACATGGATTTACTCAAGACAAATGACGCCGTCACGCGCCGTATCAAGGCAATCGCGGAGCGTGTTACAAACGTGAAGGAGAATGACCTCTACTTCTACAATCAACCCATTGAGGAAATACTTCCCGGTATGCGTGTCCGAGTGCGTGGCCGGGAAATGGGGATGTATGCCTCCTACAGTTATCTGGGTTTGATCAATCACCCGCGTATTAACGAAGCAGCCAAAAGAGCGGTGGACGAATTCGGAACCGGCACCAATGGTGTGCGGTCTCTGGCGGGCACGCTCACGATTCACACCGAACTCGAAGAAACGATTGCTCATTTCAAACATAGTGAAGCCGCGATCACATACTCATCTGGTTATGCCACAAACCTGACCGTCATCTCGACCCTGATGGGGCGCGGCGACTATGTGTTTTCAGATAAACTGAATCATGCCTCGATCGTAGATGGATGCCTAATGTCCGGCGCAGAGTTCAGGCGGTTCCGGCACAACGATATGGCGCATCTCGAAGGTCTGCTCCGAAACGCGCCGCCGGACATTGCCAAGCTGGTCATCGCCGACTCGGTCTTCAGCATGGACGGCGACATTATCGATCTGCCCACAATGCTTGAACTGTGCCAGCAATACAACGCCTGGCTGATGATCGACGAAGCCCATTCTGTGGGCGTGCTCGGCGAGAAGGGCACGGGCATCGAAGAGTATTTCGGTCTCGGCGATGTGATCGATATCAAGATGGGCACGCTGAGTAAGACCATCCCCTCCGTGGGGGGGTATGTAGCTGCCAAGAAAGAAATCATTAACTACTTACGCCATGCCAGCCGCGCCTATATTTTTTCTGCAGCGTTGCCCCCTGCGCAAGCCGCTGCCGCGAACGAATCCTTCAAAGTCATTCTGGATGAGCCCTGGCGCGTGGAACGCCTTAACCAGAATACCAGGCAGTTCATCGGCGGTTTGAAGAGCATGGGATTCGACACCATGCTGACAGAGACCGCGATCGTCCCCGTCCTGTGCGGCGATGATGACATGGCTTTCGCCATGACGCGCGAATCCCAGCACAACGACGTGTTCGTGCTGCCTGTCGTTTCGCCTGCTGTACCCGAAGGACTCGCCCGCCTGCGCGCCACCGTCACTGCCGCGCACGAACCAGATGAAATCGAACGTGCCATGGATGTCATCGGTGAAGCAGGTAAAAAACTGGGACTCATCAAATAGGAATAACGAAGCCGACAAAACTGCCCGTCTCAGAACGGGCAGTTTTTGAAAGCAAACTACTTATGATGGCATAGTTAATACGCTTTTCTAACACATGCTATGTACAATGCTCTTAATATCTAAAGGAGTGAATCTATGAGATGGCAATGGAAATTAGGGACATTTGCTGGCATTGATGTCTTCATCCATGCAACCTTTCTGCTTCTGATCGGTTGGATCGGCTATAGTTACTGGCTCCAGTATGGAACGATTGCAAAGGTAGTAGAGGGAATTCTTTTCATCCTGGCGCTCTTTCTGTGTGTGGTTCTCCATGAGTACGGGCACGCCCTTACGGCCCGTAAGTATGGAGTCAAAACGCGTGACATCACCCTCTACCCGATCGGCGGCGTAGCGCGCCTCGAGCGCATGCCGGACCAGCCAATTGAGGAACTCTGGGTGGCGATTATGGGACCGGCCGTCAATGTGGTGATCGCAGCGTTGCTCTTTGTATACCTGTATCTCAGCCGCGGCATAGTCCCGATGACAGACTTAACGGTTGCCTCCGGTTCTTTTCTGGCGCGCCTGATGGCAGTGAACATCACGCTGGTGGTATTCAATTTGATCCCCGCCTTTCCCATGGACGGCGGGCGCGTGCTCCGTGCATTGCTCGCCATGCGCATGGATTACGTCCGCGCGACCCAAATCGCCGCGAATATCGGGCAGGGTCTGGCGTTCCTTCTGGGACTATTTGGCTTGTTCAATAACCCGTTCCTGCTCTTTATCGCCTTTTTTGTGTGGATCGGCGCCTCACAGGAAGCCAGCATGGTACAGATGCGGAATTCCATCAGCGGAATCCCTGTTACACATGCCATGCAGACGCAGTTTGAGACGCTCTCACCATCCGACCGTCTGGATCGCGTGGTGAGCCTGATCCTCGCCGGGTCGCAGCAGGATTTTCCTGTGGTAGAGGATGGACAGTTTGTAGGAGTCCTGACCCGTGATGATTTCATCAGGGCGCTCTCCCAGCAGGGGCAGAATACGCCGGTTGCAGATGTGATCCGACGCAATGTGCCCACTGTGGACTCGCATGAGATGGTCGAGATGGCGCTGATGCGCTTACAGGAATCCGGCACAAAAACGCTGCCTGTGATGCACCGGGGCAGCTTTGTTGGGCTCGTCACTTCTGAGAACATCACGGAATTTTTGATGATTCGCTCGGCGTTGAAAACAGCAGGGGCTACAGCGCCTCCGACCGCTTGAAAAACTCTTAGCAGAGAAATAGAAAAGAGACTCGCCCAAAAGCCGAGTCTCTTTTATGTGTTAGTAATCAGTAGTCACGAAAGCTTCAAGAGAAGCGATATCCTGTCAACTTTCGTGATGGACGAATAATTTATGCCAGCTTTACGAGTTGGGGTCTTGAGCTGGGAACACGCTTGATTTCCCCGCGCGCTTCCATATCTAATTTTACAGTGGTCACATACCATGTCACCGAGCCATCGAAATTTCCATTCACTTCTTTTTCCACGGCACGGGAAAGATTCATAAATGTGATTTCCTTCTGTCTCTGCAATACGCACAGAATGGCGCTGCGAATAATGTCATACTTTTCCTTGCTGATGTTCACACCCTGTTTCTTCTCAGGATGAAGTGTGCGAATCTTATCCTTCATGCATACCTCCTTTGGCGGGAGGCAATTTTACTCCCATCCCTGCACTTGTGCGGGACGAATTCTAAGCCTCTGTCTTCATACGCTCTGCAACCAGCTCAGCCACATCCCTTACCTGCATTGAACCACCTTCCGTTTTCGAAGCGTCACTTAACATTGCCATACAGAACGGGCAGCCCACTGCCAGCGTATTCGCGCCTGTCTCCTTGGCCTCCTGGAAGCGCGCTGCGTTCACGCGCATCGTGCCGGGCTCTTCTTCTTTCCAGAACTGCGCCCCGCCGGCGCCGCAACAGAAGGACTTGCGTTCATTACGCGGCATCTCAATAACGGTCACACCCGCTGATTCCAACGCACCACGCGGCGCCTCGAGGATCCCATTGTGCCGCCCGAGATAACAGGGATCGTGGAAGGTTACCTGGTAATCATCATTCGTCACCTCTAAACTGATCTTGCCCGCCCCGACCAGCTCGTTGATCAGATGTGTGTGATGGATGACCGTATAGTTCCCACCAACGGCTGGA
>JAICRQ010000067.1 GCA_025966435.1 Anaerolineales bacterium
CAGGAAGTTGCCTACGCCGTTGCGTTTCTCGCCTCCGACCAAGCCGCGTTCATTACCGGCCAGGTCCTGGGCGTGGATGGCGGCATGGCGATGATGTAATTGCCCTCACCCTGCCCTCTCCCCAAGGGAGAGGGGAAAGCAGAGAAGTATGACAGAAACCTATTCACAAGGAAAAACAACTGTCGCGCCGGATGTGCTGGTAACGATCGCGCGGCTTTCTGCGTTGAGCGTCCCTGGTGTCAGCCGCATGGCACAGGTGCCAGGCGGCGTGAACCGGCTGTTCAAGCGCGGCATCGGCGACGGGGTTCGGATCGAAGTCCATGATAACGTCGTGACTGCGAGTCTGTATCTGATCCTTCGGCAGAATGTCAACATCCGCGAAGTCAGCCGCAACGTACAGCATCAGGTGGCGCGTGCACTTCAGGAAATGGTTGGCATGGACATCGGCGGGATCGAGATCCACATCGAAGATATCGATATGGATGAGGAACTCGAGGCAAAGTCTGCATGAAATCACGCACCAGGGCACGCTCGCTTGCCCTGCAAGTCCTGTACGAAGTAGACATTGCAAATCACCCACCTGCCGATATCTACAGATTGCGCTTGGAGGAGAACCCCCTCCCTGACGACGTCGCCGATTTCGCGCGAAAGATCATCTTTGGTGTACTCCCGTTGACCGGCACCCTCGACCAGATCATTGCAATTTATGCCCCGGAGTGGCCGCTCGATCAGATCGCGGCAATCGACCGTAACATCCTGCGTATGGCGCTCTGGGAGTTTGCCGTCTATCAAGATACTCCGCTTAAAGTAGCGATCAACGAAGCCGTGGAGCTTGCCAAGCAATTTGGCTCCGACTCGGCGCCGCGCTTTATCAATGGTGTGTTAGGCGCGCTGGCAGACCATCAGTACGAGATCCAGCAGGCGCTCAAGAATTCATCGTCTTAGGGACAGGCATGGAAATCTTTGGTATCGGCGCCTCGGAACTCATTTTTATCCTGATTATTGCACTGATCGTCCTCGGACCCAGGGATATGCAAAAGGCGGGGCGGACGATCGGTCTTTGGCTGAATCAACTGGTCCGCTCGGATGGCTGGAGGGTCTTTCAGAGGACGTCTGCCGAGCTGCGGAATCTGCCGCGCAATCTGATGCGGGAAGCCAACGCAGAGGTGGCGGAAATGGAGCGGGACCTGCGTAACTCCATCGATCCGCGTATCGATCCCAAAACCCGCTCTTCCGCAACGCATACTCCGAAGGTAGATTCCCCGCCAGTAAAACCCGCCGAACCTGACTCCGACAAAAATGACTAATCTTTTCACAGCATTGTGGCGGGTGATCACATTTCCATTTCGTCTGATCTTCAACATCCTTGCATTCCCCTTCCGTGGACTGCGCGGCATTGGCAGGTTTCTCAATGAGGACATCCCGGAAGAGCGTCCGTTGATGGACACATTCTCCAGCCTTGCCAGCGAGGCGGAGACGCGTGCATCCCTGTGGGAGCATGTGGATGCGCTACGGGCGCATCTGCTGCGCAGTGTGATTGGGTTAGCGTTAGGGGTTGGCATTTCATTTTATTTCACTGTCCCATTGATGAGTTATTTAGCCATTCCGGTTGGCGGGCTGGAAAACCTGCAAGCGATTGAAGTGACAGAGGAAGTTGGTGTCTTCATGCGCGTGGCATTGACGAGCGGCATTGCTATTATGCTTCCCTACATTGCCTTCGAGATCTGGCTGTTCGCCGCGCCAGGCTTGCGGCCGCGTGAGCGTAAGTTTGGCTTGATCGGGATTCCCCTGGCAACCCTGTTGTTCCTCACTGGCATTGCATTTACCTTCTTCATCCTTTTGCCTGCCGCGCTGCCGTTTCTGGGAGGCTTTACCGAGATTCAGCAATTCTGGACGGCGCGCGATTACTTTGGCTTTGTGACGGGCTTGATGATCTGGATAGGACTGTTCTTCGAGTTTCCGCTGGTCATCTACATTCTGACTTCCATGGGATTGGTAAAACCGGATATCCTGAGACAGCAATGGAGACTGGCAATCGTTGCGATTGCGATCCTGGCGGCTGCCATCACACCGACAATCGATCCTGTGAATATGGGTCTGGTCATGCTGCCAATGTCCTTGTTATACTTTGTCAGCATTGGCTTGAGCTATCTCGCCTACGCCGGGCGACGAAGAAACATGGCAGAAGCCGAAACAGATTTGCCCTGAGCAACCACGGTCGGATCCACCGAGGAGAGACTATGAAATCAGCTTCCCTTTTTTCGCGTCGTATTCTATTCTCTATCATGATTCTCGCCCTTGCCAGCCAGGCGTGTGCGATTACCTTGCTGGAGTGGCCGGACCTCTTCCCAACGGCCGCTCCGACGAATCCAACAGGCCCCGTAGGTCCCACCGCTACCCCTCTTCCGCGCGCGGAGGTGACGTTTACAGTTCGACTCCCTGCACCTCTGCCTGCAAATGAAATCCTCGTCGTCAGTGTTCTGGATGAAATAACAGGGCTTGCCCTGAACCCGGTGGACTATCAGATGACGATGGTGGATGTGAACACGTATACTGCCAAGCTCGCCATTCCGGACCGGGCGCTGCTCAAGTACCGTTACGTGCGTCGCGGCGCCGGGCGCGTCAACGAAGACTCAAATTTGGATGCGAACATTCGTTATCGTATGCTGCATGTTGTCGGACCGACACAGGTCGTGGACATCTTGCATAGCTGGGCAGACCAGCCTGCCACTACCGTCTCTGGCAATATTTTCGGAACTGTGCTGAACGCGGAAACAGGCACACCGATCCCGGATATTTTGGTTACGGCAGGCGGCGTTCAAGCCGTCACCGATTCCGCCGGGCGGTTTCAGTTGCTAGGTTTGCGCGGCGGGACTCATACTGTCGTCGCGTACGCAATGGACGGCGCGTTCGAGACTTTCCAACAAGGGGCCACCGTTGCGGAAAACCAGAGCACGCCCGTTCAGGTAAGTATGAAGCCCTCGCAACTGGTGAATGTGATCTTCACAGTCTCCATCCCTGCGGGAACAGACCCCAACATGCCACTGCGACTGGCAGGGAGTCTTCTTCAACTGGGCAACACCTTTTCGGATCTGCGCGGCGGCTTGAGCACGGTGGCAGACCGGATGCCAATCCTCTCCCCGCTGCCCGATGGCAGATATTCGGTCTCACTGTTCCTGCCCGCGGGCGCAGACATCGAATACAAATATACGCTTGGCGATGGGTTCTGGAATTCGGAATTTACATCCACCGGGCAATATGTTACGCGCCACCTGATTGTGCCAACGCAAAACACCACTGTCGAAGACGTCGTGCAATCCTGGCAAACCGGACCGAATGCGCCGATCCTGTTCGATGTAACCGTTCCGTCCGACACACCGATTAGCGATAGGATTTATATCCAGTTCAATCCCTATGGCTGGACCCCGCCTCTCCCCATGCAGCCGATTGGCACGAATCGCTGGGCGTTTAAACTCTATGGACCGCTCAACATCGTCGGAGCGTTTGGATATCGCTACTGCCGTAACGCACAATGCGATTCGGCGGATGATGCACAAACCCCGGGCGAAACCTCACGCGGTCACACCATAACCCCCAGCCTTGCTCCGCAAAATATTGTAGATACGGTCAATGAGTGGGCATGGCCCCAGAAAACCGGCAGTCCCTCGCTGGTCTCAACCGATATTCCCTCGCGCGGACCCGGGTTTTTCGCCGGGATTGAGTTGCAATCCTATTATGAGCCGAACGTGCTAACGTTCATTCCGAACGCCCTGAAGAATATCCAGGCGCTTGGTTCCAACTGGGTGTTCTTCACCCCTTCGTGGACGTACTCCAGCAGTGACCCGCTGATCTTCTCTGAACAGCCTGGCAGGGATGCTTTCTGGTCGGATACGATCACTTCGGTCACGCAAGCGCGGGCAATCAATCTCAATGTCGCCCTATTCCCACAGCCGCGCTTCCTCACAGGCGTAAATGACTTCTGGGAGAATGCGCCGCGCGACGGCAACTGGTGGAATACCTGGTTCGATCACTATCGCGCCTTCTTGATTCACTATGCGGACCTGGCGAGCATTAGCGGATCGCAGGCACTGGTCATCGGCGGGGATTGGATCGTGCCCGCTCTCCCCGCTGGAGAGCTTGCGGATGGAAGCCCGAGCGGCGCCCCCGCCGACGCAGAAACGCGCTGGAAGAGCCTGATCGCCGAAGTTCGCCAGCATTTCCGCGGCACCCTGGTCTTTGCCCTGCCTTATGACATCGGTGTCATTTCCGCGCCTACAGCCATCTTATCGGATGTAGATGTCGTTTACCTTTTATGGTTCGCTAAATTAAGTGACCAGGCTAACCCTAACAAGAACGATATGCTCAACGAAGCCGGAAACCTGCTCGACAACAATATTGCGCCCATTCAACTGCAGGTGAATAAGCCTATCGTTCTTGGACTTTCCTATCCCTCCTCGACCCATTCTGCGATCGGATGCATCCCAGATGGAAACGGCGGCTGCAATTATTGGACCGTCCTCAGCCGTCCCAACCCGGACGTTAATACCGTCAGCCTCGATCTGCAGCAACAGGTAGACATCTACGATGCGATCTTCAACGCCGTCAACGGGCGAACGTGGATTACGGGTCTCATCAGCCGCGGTTATTTTGCACCCGTAGCATTACAGGATAAATCCGCGTCTATTCACGGTAAGCCGACGGCAGATTTGTTGTGGTACTGGTTCCCACGCTTGCTTGGAAATATCAAGTAAATAGTGCAACTCCACATTCCCTTCGTTTTGGCAAATTTCGAATGAAATATGGAAATAATCGATCACAAAGAGACGTTCGACGGTGATCGTCTCTTTCTATATCATTTCGTGTTTTAGCTACATGTCATCACCATTTTCACCGGAGGAACGATGAGAAAACTTGGTGTTTTTCTGACGCGTGGATTGATTGTCATTGTTGTGCTTGGATTGATCCTCACAGCGGCCGGGGCTTATTATTTCAGGAGTTATCTGCCGAACACTGTCGCACCGAAATCCTTTCCGCAAACAGATGGGGAGATACAACTCGACGGCTTGAACGCGCCCGTCGATATTTACCGCGACAAAATGGGTATTCCACACATCTACGCGAGCAGTCCTCATGACCTGTTCTTTGCTCAGGGCTACATTCATGCGCAGGACCGCTTCTGGCAAATGGACACCTGGCGGCATATCGGTTCCGGCACACTCTCCGAAATGTTCGGCAGTGGTCAGGTGGAAACCGACACTTTTCTCCGTACCCTCGGCTGGCGTCTCACGGCAGAACAGGAATATGCGGAACTGGACCCTGAGTCAAAAGCAATCCTCGACTCTTACACAGCAGGCGTCAACGGCTATCTCAAAGATCACGATACCACCGCCCTCAGCCTGGAATATGCTATCCTGGGTCTGCTCAGTCCGGATTACAACATCGAGCCATGGACGCCAGTGAACAGCCTCACCTGGGGTAAAGCGATGGCTTGGGACTTGCGCGGCAATATGGGCGAAGAGATCGAGCGAGCCGTACTGCTCAAAACTCTTACGCCTGATCAAATGGCAGAGCTTTACCCTGCCTATCCTCAGGACCACCCGGTGATTGTTAACGCGCTGGAAGAAAGCGCGTTCAAGGTTGAAGGTCAAACGTTGAAGATTACGTCGGAGTCAAACTTTGAACTTTCAACCTTAAACTTTCAACCCCTCGCAGACAAAATGGCGCGTATCGATCTAGCGCTCGGGCCGGCAGGCGATGGAATCGGCTCGAACTCATGGGCAGTGTCCGGCGAACATACGACAACCGGGATGCCTTTGCTGGCGAACGACCCGCATCTCGGGATTCAAATGCCATCCATCTGGTATCAGGCTCATCTCGAATGCAAACCAATTACAGCCGAATGTCCTTACAACGTCGCGGGATTCACATTTGCCGGGGTGCCGGGTGTGGTCATCGGTCACAACGACCGGATCGCCTGGGGTTTTACAAATGTCGGTCCGGATGTGATGGATCTTTATATCGAACGCGTCAATCCTGAGAACCCAAATCAATACGAGGTCAACGGCGAATGGGTGAACTTCGAAACCCGCACGGAAACGGTTCAAGTCGTTGGCGGCGAGCCAGTAGAGGTCACCATCCGTTCGACGAGGCACGGGCCGGTAATCTCAGAATCCTACGGCCCGTTGAAGAACGAAAACACAGAGGATGACCCGGAGTTCGTTCCCTTCAAGGACCGCGCCGGTGTGGATCTTCCGGAGCAATATGTGGTCGCCCTCAGATGGACTGCTCTCGCGCCTTCCACACCTTTCCGAGCGATCTGGGGATTCAACAAAGCCCAGAACTGGGAAGGTTTCCGTGAAGCTGCGCGCAACTTCCATGTGCCCGCGCAAAATCTCTTGTATGCAGATGTGGACGGAAACATTGGTTATCAAATGCCCGGTAACATTCCCATACGTGCAAATGGCGATGGTACCCTGCCTGTTCCTGGCTGGACGGATGAATACGAATGGACAGGTTTTATTCCTTTCGATGAACTGCCCTACACGTTCAATCCGCCGGAAGGATATATTGTTACCGCCAACAACCGTTGCCAGCCCTGGGACTATCCCTATCTCATCACGCGCGATTGGGATTACGGTTTCCGCGCCCAGCGCATCGTGGACATGATCGAGGACGACTCCGGGGAGATCGACATAGCGTACTTCCAAGACATGCAGGATGACTCCTTCGACGCGAACGGACCGATGTACGTCCCCATCCTTTTGCAGCTGGATGAGCTATCGGAAAGCGAGACACTGGCCCAAAACCTGCTCAGAGACTGGGACTATCAGAACCGTGCAGATTCTGCCGCGGCTGCCGTGTTTAATGCGTTCTGGCGTCACCTCCTGCAAAACACGTTCAATGATGATCTGCCCGAAGAAAATTACTACCCAGATGGCGGCTCGCGCTGGAATGAGATCATGCGTCAACTGGATGAGAATAGCGCATGGTGGGACGATAAAACCACCACCGACGTACGAGAAACACGCGACCCTATCATCCGAAAATCCTTCGAGCAGGGCGTTGCTGAGGTAGAGGAGCTGTTAGGTAGGGACTCCGCAACGTGGAACTGGGGCGAGATGCATGCTGCCACATTCAAGAATTCCACACTGGGAGAATCAGGTGTGCCGCCCATTGAATCGCTATTTAACCGCGGTCCCTTCCCGACTGGCGGTGGTGAGTCGATTGTGAACGCAACTGGCTGGTCAGTAAAGGATGGTTATGAAACAGTATGGCTCCCCTCCATGCGTATGATCGTGGATCTGGGCAACTTGAATAACTCAGTCACCGTGCACACAACCGGGCAATCCGGCCATGCCTATCACCCCCATTATGTCGATATGGCTCCGCTCTGGGCAAATACCGAATATTACGCAATGCTGTGGGACGAATGGGCGATTACAGCAGATGCCGAAGGACATCTGGTGTTGACGCCCAAATAAACGATATAGGGACTGGCAACTGCCAGTCCCTATATCGTTTATCCTTATGTGGTCTTCATCGCCAGCCACGAAAAAAAGATCAGACCAAGATAACTAGCACTGAGATCGATGAGGTCAAAGGTGCGGTTGGAAAAACTACGCTGAGACAGCTCTTCGATTCCGATCAGGAGGGCAAGTGTCAAGCCGCTGAGCATGGTAATCCAGTTCCGACTCCGGGAGGGATACACTCGAAAGAGAGTCAGGTTGACGAGAAGAGCCAGGATCCCATACAAAATGAAATGTCCGAGTTTATCCGCAAAGGGAATGTGGTAAACGATGGCGAGAATCCCGAGATTGCCTGTGTTAGCAAGGAGGATGATCAGAACTATAAAAATTGCGAAGAGCAGGGTGAGCCACTTCATAAAAAAGTTAGGGCGGGTCTGTGACCCGCCCCGAGTATTTATTGGAGAGTTTTTTCCAGCTGCGCTTTCGCGGCTTGTTCTGCTTTTATTTCCTGTCTCGCTTTCCAGGCTTCCCAAACCGCAGGGACAACCGAAACGAGAATAATCGCAATAATCACCAGCTCAAAATTCGCTTTTACGAACGGAATATTGCCAAAGAAGTACCCGAGGAGCGAAAATAACATCACCCAAACGATCCCACCAAACACGTTATAGGAAAAGAAATAACCATATGACATTTTACCCATACCCGCCACAAACGGAGCAAACGTGCGGACGATAGGGACAAAGCGGGCGAGGAAAATCGTCTTGCCGCCATGTTTTTCGAAGAAGGCATGCGTGCGGTCAAGATATTCCTTCTTGATCCACTTGATATTGTAGGCACGATCGCCTAAGTAGTGACCAATCCAATAGTTGACAGTATCGCCCGCAATAGCGGCGATGATCAACAGGATCATCATTAACCAGACGTTCAGGGATCCGAGTGCTGCAAATGTTCCCGCAGCGAACAAGAGCGAGTCACCTGGCAGGAAGGGGGTGACTACAAATCCTGTTTCCATGAAAACGATGAGGAATAGGATGGCGTACGTCCATGTGCCATACTGATTGATAATATTTGCCAGATGCTCATCCAAATGCAAAAAAAGGTCAATAAGAAATCGAATTTGCTCCATGAGTTTCTTTCAGTTCACCGCTTTGAGATTAATGTCCAGCGAGTGGGACACTGAGGCGGTTGCTTATAAGAGAGGCGCAGATTATAACTGCTTTCCTATCTGGTTTCGATCCGGCTCAGCCAGTCTCCAAGTATTAAGAGCATGACGCTTCCAAGAGACGAAAGGCCCAGGTTGAGGGCGCCTAGCGGCAGAAACGTCCACTCGCGCCAGATACCGATCAGATGACCGATAATAAACCCGGAGATGCTCAGGCTAAAATGCAAAAGCAACCGCCAAAACCCTCCACCGCGGATCAAATGATACAGTGCGCCATAGAATAGAGCAACGAGCAGGGCAAATAACAAGGCTGGAAGGGTCATATTGTTGATATTAATAACTAGACTGCATCGGGGGCAATATGTAACAATCCCTGCATCTTTTACTTGAACTTTGACAACCTTACTGCAACGTTCTACATTTCTTTTCTTTGCGGATGCTAAATGCTTGCCTACACGCAGAGCTAGATAATAATCCCGCCGCCGACCACAATGTCTTCCCGGAAGAACACCGCTGCCTGCCCTGCTGTAATATCTCTCTGCGGCGTGTCAAATTGCACTTGAGCTTGATGCCCGTGTATCGGCGTGACCAGTGCCTCCGCCTCTTTCGCCGTATAGCGGATTTTCACTTCGGCGCGGAACGGTCCGGTAGGAGTTTCACCCGACATCCAGTGGACGTCGCGCGCAATCAATTCACGAGAACCCAGTTCCTCCTGCGTCCCCACGATCAAGGAATTCGTACCCGAATCCTTGCCGAGAACATAGAGAGGCACGGGGGAGGCCAACCCCAATCCCTTACGCTGACCGATCGTGTAATTCGCGAGTCCTGTGTGCGTTCCGACCGATTTACCCTCCCGAGTCAAAATCTCACCGGGCTGGAGCATCTCCGCCGCGTTGCGCTGCAGGAAATGGCGGTAATCTTCCCCAGCCAGGAAACATAGATCCTGCGAATCCTTGCGTGAAGCAGTTGGCAAACCGAACTTCTCCGCAATGGCGCGTATCTCTAATTTTGGATAGTCCCCAACGGGAAATAACGCGCGAGCGAGCTTTTCCTGATTCAAGACGTGCAAGACATACGACTGATCTTTACTACGATCGACTGCGCGCAACAACTCAAGCGTTCCGCTTTCATCTTTCCTGATGCGCACGTAATGTCCCGTCGCCATGTAGTCGGCACCGAGCGCGAGAGCACGGTCGAGCAAAAACGTCCAGCGGATCTGACGGTTACAGATCAGGCATGGATTCGGCGTTTCCCCACGCGCGTATCCATCCAGAAAATACTGGACAACCGTCTCACGAAAGACATCTTTTGCATCGATCACGTAAAACGGGATACCCAGCTTGGCTGCGACGCGGCGAGCCTGCGCCATCGAGTCGGGCGTGCAGCAGCGGTTGGACTCTTCTTTCCCCGGTTCGCTCCACAAGCGGAGCATCATGCCAATGACATCATAGCCCTGCTCTTTGAGCAAGGCGGCAGCGACGGAGGAATCGACTCCTCCAGACATGGCAACGACAACTTTTGTCATAGTGGGTATGTAAACAAGTAGACAGGTATACAAGTGTTTACTTGTGTACGTATATGCCTGTATATTTCCTCATCTCAATTTCCTTGCCTTTTCAACCAGTTCGGGCAATACTGCTAAGAACGCATCGACATCAGCAAGTGTTGTTTTCACACCTAAGGTCACCCGCAAAGATCCCAGGCCCCAGTCGCGGGATAAGCCGATGGCGTTCATCACTTCACTAGGTTCGGGGTTCCCCGTTTTGCAAGCAGAGCCGGAGGAACAGGCAAAGCCAGCAGCATCCAGAAGAGTCAGCAGTAAGTTGCCATCCACACCTTTGAAGGCGAACGAGGCGTGATGAGGCAACCGTGTTTCGATGTGACCGGTGAGTCGAGAGTCTGGAATAGCCTCGAGCACTGTCCCAATGATTCGGTCGCGCAGAGGCTTAACGCGCGTAACACGCTGCTCGCGTTCTTCGTTTGTCAACCGTAGCGCCTCTGCCAAACCGACAATATAGGGTACATTCTGAGTGCCTGCACGCAGATTGAATTCCTGTCCCCCGCCGGTGAGGTGTGAGACAAGCGGCGTGCCCTTGCGCACATACAGCGCGCCGACACCTTTGGGACCATAAAACTTGTGTGCACCCAGCGACATCATATCCACACCGAGCACCTGCACATCCACAGGCAAATACGACGCAGCCTGCACAGCATCTGTATGGAAGAGAATCTGGTTTGCCCTGCATACTTCCGCGATCTCTCTAATCGGGTTGATGGTACCGATCTCGTTATTGGCATACATCACCGAGACCAGGGCTGTATCCTCGCAAATTGCCTCTGAGACGATCTCTGGCGTGACCAGGCCCTGTTCATCTACATCCAGCCACTCGATCCGAAAGCCATCATATTTTTCGAGATGAAGCAGCGTCTTCG
>JAICRQ010000115.1 GCA_025966435.1 Anaerolineales bacterium
CGTTTGTCCTGGGATGATCCCATTCCAGCATGGTAAAACGCAGCTTGACTTGTCCAGAGTTGATTCCTCATCTGGTGAAGCACCACAAGCAGTTGTCAAAAGAAAAATCAGCAAAATTAGTATTAGTCTTTTCACATTCACCTTACATTTGCATAGATCAAACTGTCCTGTGCCGCCCAACTCGTTATTAGACGCCCATTGGGTCACTAATATCCAGACTATTTAGATCGATTCTCACCATCCGTCCATAAATTTTACCCCTAACCACTCGTCAGCACAGGCTTTCCTGTTTTGCTCCTCTCCAAGTTCAGTGCCAGCAACTTCTCCAAAATCTCCTCATCACTCAAGTCAGGCTGCCAGCCGTAGGCGGCGAAGACGGCTTGGTCGAGGAATCGTCTTCCTGGGATCGAGTGCACGTGTTGCTAGGCTTCTTCATCTGGACCTTGCATTTGAAGAATCTCCCTGATAAGAAGGCCGCTTTCAGTTTCAAGCGTGACTATAGGCCCATCATCCGTCCAATCTGCCCGCTTGACAGATCCAAATACTGTCAGAGCCTTTGCCATAACTTTTGCCATCTTTGGTATCTTACATAAGGCAAGAGCGAGATCATTTTCTCCGAAAACATAATAGGTATCACCGGAAGATAACTTAAGATGACTAGATACAGACGCTCCTGCTTCTAGATTCAAAGCTACACAAGTTTCACTGAAGACAGCTCTGAAATCACCCGGATTTATAAATTGGATTATTACTTCCTTGCCGCGGAATATTTTGGGAAGTAAGCTAAACTGACGTAAAAGCTCCTCGCTATCAGGCTCACTTGTTAATTCTAATTTGCCTTCTATCCTGGCTCCAATTCGCTTGAGAGCCTCGGGCACGTCATGCAGTATCTTTGCTGCTAAATCATCAGGAGTAGTGAAGAAGCTTACAACATGCCTCTTAGTCAACACTCCTTTGAGCTCTTTTAGCCTTTTTGCGCCCTCACCAGTTTCAACATATTTAGGAAGTATCGGCTGATTATCTTCATCAATGATGTAAATAAGAGATGGTAAACCTAGTTTTTGAGCCTCGTCGTATTCAAGATGCGTCATTGACCGTTCGTAGCTGTCTGGAATGGTTCCATAGCGCATACTAAAGACGCCAATATATACTTTACATGATCTAACAACTTCAAGACACTCTTCAACCGGGCTACCGGGTTTTGAGCCGAAATACTCCATTCCTCTCACGATCGCTTCCAGTTGACTGAGTGAGTCACGGACAGCGCGACGGTATGGCTGCAAATCAACAAAGGTTGATCCAACAAAGATTGGAATAAATGCTTGGTTTCTCCAACTCCCATATTGTTACTCCCTTAAGTGGATTACATATTTCCACTTGCTGACGAAGTCCTGCGGTATACCTGGCATGTGTGCGAATCCCTTGTCTGGATTTTACAGGAAAATTCACTATCTCGTGATTGAAATTCATTACAAGCCTCACGTGTTTTTGTGCCTACTACACGGCGGGTTACCCTCATCATCCTTACAGGGTGCTACGCGAGGGCGCTGCGCAGCCAACCCGCCCTACGGAAAACCCTCCCTAGGCTTAGCCTGAGGAGGGTTTTTCATTGAAAATGCTTATGCTGGTGGTAAGTTCTTGAGAAAGAGATTGAAAGTTTTCTCATGAAAATGGAATGTTGGTGGACTTCGAAAATCACCTATAATAAAAGAGAAGATTGGACTAAGGTTGTCCGGTTTGGAGTCTAGCCTTTTTTTGAATTGTTACTTCTATACCGCTGCGGCGCATTATCATGCAATACGCAAATGACTGAATAAAGGTATGGGATGGAAAATAGAACTATTCTTTTGGTAGAGGATAATCCGGACGACGAAATGCTAACCTTGCGTGCCCTCAAGAGGAATCGTATTGAAAATCAAATCGTTGTCGTACGGGATGGCGTGGAAGCGTTGGAGTATCTGTTTTGCACCGGCGCATATTCTACGCGTGACCCGAATGATATGCCTGCTTTAATTCTTCTGGACTTGCGATTACCCAAAGTGGACGGTGTAGAAGTGTTGCGCAGAATCCGTAAAGACGAGCGGACTACTTTGCTACAAGTAATTATCCTTACATCCTCAAACGCGGATCGAGATATGGTTGCTAGCCTCACATATGGTGCTAATGCATATATGCAAAAACCAGTTGACTTTGTTCAGTTTACTGAAGCCGTGCGTGAACTTGGTTTGTACCTGTTTGTAGTGAACGAAGCATCGCGCCCTTAGAAAACTTGTATGACGGGGGCATGAAGACATTCTATAGAGCGCGGTAAACTTGGGGTATGTCAGGTTTAGCCATTGAAACAAACCAGCTCACTAAGCGCTTTGGTGATGTCCTTGCTGTTGTCAATGTAAACTTATGTGTGAAGCAAGGGGAGATATACGGCTTCCTGGGTCTCAACGGTGCAGGCAAAACCACTACTATCCGTGCGCTGTTAGGTATGATTCGGCCTAGCTCCGGAGATGTTAAAGTGTTAGGAGAGTATATCGATCCAAATGGACGAGGACCCTGGGGACGTGTAGGATACATGGTAGAAAGTCCGTCGGCTTATCCGGAATTAACTGTCCATGAAAATTTAGAAATTGCACGACGCCTACATGGGATTTCAAATAAAGGTGCAACGTCGCATGTCATTGAACGGTTAGCGCTTTCCTCCTATGCCCATCGAAAAGCCGGCACACTTTCAACAGGCAACCTGCAACGCTTGGGGCTTGCCCGCGCTTTACTGCATCAACCGGAGCTGATAATTCTTGACGAGCCCGCTAACGGGCTTGATCCGGCTGGGGTTGTGGAAATACGTGAACTGCTTGCCTCTCTCGCCCAAGACAAAGGCGTGACCATTTTTATATCGAGCCATATTCTTACAGAAGTGGACCGACTGGCAACGCGTATTGGCATTATTCATAAGGGGCGATTGATTCAAGAACTAGATGCCGAAAAGTTTGAGAAGAGGCGGGCTAAAAGGCTGGCAATAAAAACACGCAACCTGGAAGCTGCACTGGTTTGCCTACGAAGTGCCGGATATAAACCTGTAGTACAGGAAGGAATACTGTTGGTAGATAACGAACATGCCATCGAGCATCCTGATGAAATTGCAGAGATACTTGTAAATGCAGGCACGCCGCCGATGCGGCTTACCGTCGAGCAACAAGACCTTGAGGAGTATTTTTTGCAGTTGACGGGAGATGCAAAATGAATGGCTTTTCCTCTGCACTATGGGCTGAAGCACTGAAAGTCCGTCGCTCAAAAGTTCCTATCTTCACAACTCTAGGGTTTGCTCTTGTCCCCTTGATCGATGGTTTATTCATGATCATCTTAAAAGACCCCGAAGCGGCACGCTCGATGGGATTGATTACCACAAAAGCACAGCTTGTTGCTGGTGTTGCGGATTGGCCTACGTTTTTTAGTATTCTTGCGCAGGCGGTTGCAGTTGGCGGAGCGATACTTTTCGCAATTATCACGGCTTGGGTTTTCGGACGGGAATTCACCGACCGTACGGCAAAGGAACTCCTGGCGTTGCCCACCTCGCGTGAGGCTATTATTGCCGCAAAATTTGTTGTTATAGCGATATGGACATTGGCATTGTCTTTATTCGTTTTCGCTCTTGGTCTTCTGGTAGGAACTCTGGTCTCAATTCCTGGTTGGTCCGCGCCACTCCTTCGCACAGGATTTGCAGATGCAATAGGTTCGGCTCTCCTTACTATTGGATTGCTTTCGTTTGTAGCCTTACTGGCAAGCATTGGACGGGGGGAGCTTTTGCCAATTGGATGGACAGTCTTTACAGTAGTCCTAGCACAAATTGCGGCAATCACCGGTTGGGGTGATTGGTTCCCCTGGGCTGTTCCTGCACTATACAGCGGGGCTGCGGGTCCACGGTCGGAACTGGTTGGACTCCACAGCTATCTAATCGTTTCGATCGCGAGCCTCGTGGGAATCGCTGCAACATTTTACTGGTGGCGTCATGCGGACCAGACACGATAAAGATTCGAGGACAGTTTCTTCTGTGCAGAAACAATGAAAATCTATATTTTGACGATTGGCACCCGTGGTGATGTACAACCCTATATCGCACTAGGACTAGGGTTACAGTCCGTTGGTCATGAGGTAACAATTGCAACCTTAGGAGAGTTTGAGAATTTAGTAACGGGTTATGGGTTGTGGCATGCTCGCCTACGAGGAGACTTCCTGAAGGTTGCCCAAGTATCCGAAAACGGATCGACGGGTAAGAAACGTGGGAATCCTTTACAACTCATCCAGCAATATATTGAAATGGCGAAGGATACGCTCGCCGATGAATGGGAGAGCGCGCAAAACGCTGAAGTAATAATCTATAACCCCGCGGCCTTTGGCGGCTATGACATTGCTGAGAAATTGGGGGTTCCCGCCTTTGCTGCGTTCCCCGCACCAATGTATTCCCCGACGAAGGAGTTTCCTAGTCCATTTTTTCCCTTCAGGAACCTGGGACCCTTTAATAAATTCAGCCATCAGGTATTTGCCAAACTGGGACCGTCCATGTTTCGTCGCCCAATCAACGAATGGAGAAGAGATGTCCTTGGTTTGCCGCCTGCGAAGGGAGACAACGTTCTGCATGGCAAGCCAGTTCCCACGTTATATGCTTATAGTGAAGCCGTAGTGCCCCGACCTGCCGATTGGGATCATTCCTCGGTGGTTACTGGATACTGGTTCCTAGACACACCAAGTAGCTGGCAGCCTGAGCCGGGCTTGGTTAAGTTCATAAATGCAGGAACGCAGCCTGTGTATATTGGATTTGGCAGCATGTTTATGAACGGTGGAAGAGAGAAAACAGAAATTGTTCTTGATGCTCTAAAACTTGCGGGACAGCGCGGAGTATTGGCGACAGGATGGGGTGGATTATCAGCGGCTGACTCATCTGATGATATCTTTGTTGTTGATGCCGTGCCCCATGATTGGCTATTTCCACATATGGCAGCGGTTGTTCATCATGGTGGAGCAGGTACGACTGGAGCATCACTACGAGCTGGGAAACCTACAGTAATTTGCCCATTTGTGGGCGATCAACCATTTTGGGGACATCGGATTGCTGCCCTGGGAGTTGGACCCTCCCCTATTCCACAATGGAAGTTAACTTCCAAATCCTTGGCGGAAGCAATTAAAACTGCTGTGTCCGATCATGGTATGCGGCAGAGCGCTGCTGAGTTGGGAAAGAAGATTCGAGTTGAAGATGGGGGTGGGCGCGCAGTCGCATTTATCCAAGATAAGCTGTCATAAAGATTTACTTTTGCGTTCCATTCTTCCAGATTTCATCTAGCCAAGCAAACATCGTCCCATTAGGTAGGGCAAGATTATCCACCTGACAATGTGCTTCCCCACCCTGCTCCTTAGTGAAAATAACTAGTTCTTTCTGCGGGTTTGGTAACTGCTCATAACACTCACGGGCAATTTCTAAAGTAATTTCTGCTTCTCCTTCTCCTGCAAGGAGTAGTGTCGGACATTCTATTTGTTTCACGTCCACCTTGCCATTTGTCAGATAGTCCCAGGCTTTCCTGAAACGGGCAGCAATATCCTTTGGATGGAAGCTAATCTTCAAGCCAAAACGCCATACGATCTGATTGAACGCTGTGCGGCTGATAGGATCGTGTCTGTTGTGACCCTTTTGTTGGGCAAGGACCGAACGAAATACATCTGGCATAGGGGGATTTGCGATGATTGCCTTGATGCGACGGTCAAAACGCCCGGCTTTAAAGGCGATATGTCCGCCCCAGCTAAAGCCAAATAAAGCAAGCCGATTAGGATCTACTTCTGGGCGCGAAAGGGCATAGTCCACCAATGCCTTGGCGGTGACTTCCATCCGAGCGCCGAAGTACAACGCGTTGTCTGGGTTCATTCCCTGTCCTGCCAGGTCAGCCGTCAGGACGTTATAGCCTCGTTCTCCACCGGAAGAACCAATCATAAAGTAGCAGTCTTCTGCCCAGGTTTCTACGCCTCCCACGACCAGCAGCGTTGGACAAGCGGTTTTGCTGCTATCTGCCTTCCAGAAATAACCCGGTAACAGATGCTCTTGGAAAGGTGCTTCGATAGACTCAATAGCAGGAATAAAGAGTTGCGCAGCTTTTTGGAAGGAAGTTTGCATGGCCTGCCAGCATTTGTAAAAGTCGGGATGCTGGCGTCCCATGATAAAAAGTGGCGCGCGGTAGTAAGTACTGGCGCGAAGAAACGCCTTGCGAGCAAATTCCTGATCGCCCTTCTGAAGAGCATCTTCAGCCTGGTTTTGCACCCATTCCGCAAGGAAAGTCCATTCTCTACGCCAACTCTCCACATCTGCATTGGTAATTCGTTTTGCGGTAGATAGACACTCTTCCCGGTTACTTCCGTCGTAGATTTCGCGTCCAAGGATCCAGGAAAGGTAGTAATCCATGTCCCTATGATCGAAGTAAATTTTTTTCAGACTTCGCTGTGCAAACGATGTATTCTCATTCGCCATGATTGTTTTCGTACCTAATAAAAAGTAGACGTTATTAATTGGTCAATGTGTAGCCCTATTAGATTAAAGGCTTCAGTTAAATCCCATTATGGGAAAAATCCAGCGATCTTCATAATATTGTCGAAGTATCCTGTAGTAGAAGAGCGTCTCCTTATTAGGAAGCCGATAGCCCCAACGATTTAATAGACGAGTCGATTCGGAGTGGAATTCAGTATCGGAAACTTCGTGTTCTGCCCGCTCGATGATCATGTCTGATGCCCCCGTCTCTTTTGAGTATTTTTGTTTCTGAGAATTCAATATTTCCTTCGGGAAATCGTCACGAAAAGCTCTCCATAAGATATGTTTTGCTGGCAGCCCCCAGGCCAAAGTCATCAATTTCATGTCTAAAAACGGGACGCGCGCTGTCAGTCCAAATGCCATATGAATACGATCTGTGCGTTGAAGTTCGGTATTATGCAAGGAGGAGGTAATGTTGATCAACTCATTCTGGAGTTCCTCGTGAGACTCGATAGAGCCGAGATAATCGTGGCCAGCACAGATTTCAGCTGCGCCTTCACTCGTCAGGATGACTTTGACATATTGAGAAGCCAACTCAGCCAGGAAGAAGTTTGGAATAGCTGACCGAACAAGCGTCGGGTCAAAGGATTCCAGATGATAGACGATCTTTGGAAGTGCACCTAAGATTTCACGCTGGGTATAAGCATGTTCATGATGTTGAACCCCTAAGGTCGCAGCAATTTTGCGGGTTGCAGCTAAATCCTCGCTGCCTTCTTCGCCTACGGAAAAAGATTGCACTTGTGTGTTTTCTTGCTTGATAAGCATGGCAATGATGCTACTTTCCATGTCACCACTTAGACTGACACCGACAGGAGCCTCAGAGAGTGATCGTTTTCGTACGGCTTCCTGCAGCACGGTTCGAAGCGATTTGATAGCATCCGTTTCGCTGTGAACTGATTCTGATATCCAGTTGATGTTGAAATAGGCATGCCAGCCCATTCGCGAGTGGAACCAGTGGCCTGGCGGAAATTCATGAATCGTATTTGTTATCTCCGACAATGCTTTGATTTCAGAGGCAAAATAAAACGCATGATGAGCTGTACCGCAATAGACTGGCTTGATACCAAGTGCATCGCGCGCCATAAAGAATTCTTTACCATCTACAACAGCAAAGGCAAACGTGCCATCGAGTAACTCTACGCAACGCGGCCCAAGCTTTCTATAAAGATACAGGACAACTTCGGCATCAGAGCGGGTTTGTAAAGGTTCACTGTTCAAGTACTCACGAGTCAATTCACGATTGTTATAAATCTCACCATCAAAAGTAATCCATGTGTCTTCCCTGCCTACTGGCTGTTGCTCACTCTCTGAGTCAATGGTAGCAAGTCGAATATGACCTAAAGTGGCGCTTGGGAGATTTTTTATGACTTGTCCATTGGACCCGCGATGAATCAATTTACGCAGCATCATTTCTACGTCTTGTTCTGCTTGTTTATGAAAAACGCCAGCAACTCCACACATAAACTTTTCTCCTTTTCGCACGCAGTAAGTTAACTTACTGTTATGTCCTTCGATTATTTGATCTTTCCGGAAGTGTTTTCTAATTTCCCAAAACGTTTTGGGAAATAACGTCTCAGATTTTATCACAAGAGCTTCAAACTCTACTCTATGGGCTACGCCTTCCCTCGGGACCCATGAACTTCATGATAAAATTTAATAGAAATCTCCAAAACGTTTCGGTAAAGTATGCGTCCTACAATTCGTGATGTTGCCAAAAAACTCAAACTCTCTATTACCACTGTCTCCCGCGCCCTCGACGGGTATGATGATGTGGCAGAGCAAACGCGTCAACTTGTTATCGAGACATCCCAGAAAATGGGCTATGTCCCCAACCGGGCAGCGCGACAGCTGCGTCGCCAACAGGCTGAGACGATGGGCTTCATTATCCCAGCGACATCCAAGCGGTTTAACGAATCCTTTTTTACGGAATTCATTGCTGGGCTGGGTGAGGAATTATCTACCCGGGACTTTGACCTTTTGGTCTCCAACGCAACAACGGATGAGGGGGAACGTAAGCTCTATGAACGGTGGATCAATAGTCGTAAAGTCGATGGTTTTATTCTGAATCGTATCTATAAGCATGACTGGCGGGTAAGTTACCTCGCTCAAGCCGGGATTCCTTTTGTAGTGCTAGGCAGCTCCCAGGATGAATTAAAGTATCCGAGCATTATTATTGAAGGTGGGGAAGCCTACTTGCAGCTTCTTGAGCATATCCAGCAGAATGGCTTTTCTCGTTTGGCTTTTGTGGGCGGACCACAGGATCTCATCGATCATGTAGAG
>JAICRQ010000550.1 GCA_025966435.1 Anaerolineales bacterium
GATTATATAAACAGCAGCACCTTTCACTTAATGAAAGGATGCACCTATTAAACAGGGATCGCTACCACCAGCACCGGCATCTGCGCTCTCAGGTGCAATTCGACGGTCTCTGCCACGCCTCCACCCGCCGCGCTGCGCAGGCGCTTCTCGCGTTCATCCTCCACCAGGATCGGATACAACCGTCCGCGCAGCAGCACCTGCCAGTTGTCATCGCCCTGCGCTACATATCCCTCGTGTGATTTTCCATCGACAATGAGGGAATACACGGGCTGCCCGCTGACCGATTCAAAATCCACCTCATACACTTTGCCGTCGACGCTGACATGTCTTTCGTCGATGATCTCAACCAGAAATTGTTTGTCCTCAAAAGTGGCTATATATTTCATATATTTGTCTCATCGCCTGCAGGGTTATCGATGCATTCTTTCCCAGCGACCTACCCACTTCCAGTTGCTGGTATCACGCTCATTGCGGTTGACGATATTAGCGGATAGTGCAGTTTCCCGATGCGCCACCAGGGTCGCCAGAATGGCGGCAGTCTCAGCATAGGCATCTTTGCCCTCGCCGGCGTCGTCCATGGAGAAGCGTTCCTCGACGAAGCGCGTATCATATTGCCCACCCATAAAGCGGTGTGAGTCCATCATGGTCTGGTGGAAGGGGATATTGGTACGCACACCCACGATGCGATATTCCTCCAGTGCGCGGCGCATGCGCAGGATCGCCTGCGCACGCGTCTCGCCCCACACAATCAGCTTTGCAATCATCGGGTCATAAAACGGGGTGATCTCAAAACCAGGATAAACACCTGTGTCTACACGCACACCCGGGCCCGTCGGAATGAGACTGTGTGTGATGCGTCCAGTAGAGGGCAGGAAGTTGTTATATGGGTCTTCGGCGTTGACGCGGCACTCGATGGCATGCCCGTTGAACTTGACATCCTCCTGCTCATAACTCAGCGTGCGCCCGCGTGCGACACGGATCTGTTCCTTGACAATGTCGATACCGGTCACCATTTCCGTAATTGGATGTTCTACCTGTAGACGCGTATTCATCTCGAGGAAGTAAAAGTTCTTGTCCTTATCCAGCAGGAATTCGATGGTACCCGCATTGACGTAATCCACAGCCTTGGCTGCTTTGACCGCTACACTGCCCATCGTCTCACGCAGATCGTCGTCCATCGCAGGAGAAAGCGCTTCTTCCAACAATTTCTGGTGACGTCGTTGTAGAGAACACTCGCGTTCGCCGAGGTGAATCACATTTCCATGAGTGTCTGCAAGGATCTGGATTTCAATATGCCGCGCCCCCTCCACCAGCTTCTCCAGATATACGTTGCCATCCCCAAATGCCGATTCCGCCTCCCGCCGCGCGGACTGCAGGAGGGTCGGCATTTCCTCCAGGCTTTGGACCTCCCTCATGCCTTTTCCACCGCCTCCCGCCGTCGCTTTGATGAGCAGCGGAAAACCGATCTGAGATGCTGCTTTGAGCAGCTCTTCATCTGTCAGATTGCCCACATCTTCCGTGCCTGGCACCACCGGCACACCCGCCTTGATCACGGTTGCACGCGCTTCCGCTTTATCACCCATCGCCGCAATCGAGGAAGGCTTGGGACCGATGAAGGCGATTCCTGCCTCGGCACACGCTGCGGCAAAATCTTCGCGTTCTGCCAGGAACCCGTACCCCGGGTGGACAGCATCCGCACCGCATCGCCGTGCGATATCGATGATCTTATCTGCGCGCAGATAGGACTCGCGTGAGGGCGCCGGTCCCAGTAAATAGGCTTCATCTGCATAACGAACGTGTAACGCGTGGCGGTCCACTTCGGAATACACCGCGACGGTCTCTATCCCCACCTCGCGGCAGGCACGGATGATGCGTACAGCGATCTCTCCACGATTAGCAACTAGAACTTTTTTAAACATTGAACCTCCATGTCATTGCGAGCCCGAAGGGCGTGGCAATCTCCTGTTTGATTTATAGAGATTGCTCCGTCACTTCGTTCCTCGCAACACTTGCACCGGCACGCAAGTGCAGGTGTGACATTAAAGTGGAATATTCCCGTGTTTCTTCGCCGGGTTGGAATCGCGTTTGTTGCTCAACATTTCCAGCGCGTTAATCAGGCGCGGGCGTGTCTCTTTCGGCTCGATCACGTCATCAATATAGCCGCGCTCTGCCGCGACGTAAGGGCTCGCAAATTTCCGGCGATATTCAGCGACCAGTTCCGCTTTCTTCTGGACGGGATCTTCTGCCTTTTCCAGCTCTTTACGGAAGATGATGTTCACCGCACCCTCTGGTCCCATCACAGCGATCTCCGCGGAAGGCCATGCCAGGTTCAAGTCGCTGCGGATGTGCTTCGAGGACATGACACAGTACGCGCCGCCATAGGCTTTGCGTGTGATGACGGTCAACTTCGGGACGGTCGCCTCACAGTAGGCATAAAGCAGTTTTGCGCCGGAACGAATGATGCCATGATGTTCCTGATTGGTCCCTGGCAAAAAGCCCGGCACATCCTCAAAGGTGATAATCGGGATATTGAACGAATCACAGAAACGGACAAAACGCGCGCCCTTCTCACTGGCGTCGATATCGAGAACGCCCGCCAGAACCGCCGGCTGGTTTGCCACGATCCCCACCGAGTGCCCACCCAGGCGAGCAAACCCAACCACAATGTTCGCCGCGTAATTTTCATGGATTTCAAAGAACTGTCC
>JAICRQ010000464.1 GCA_025966435.1 Anaerolineales bacterium
CCGATGGACGATAAATATTTTTTCAAATTGCTCTTCCAGCATTTTGACGAGGTATTCGGAGTCTTTTTCCCAACCATCGGGCAGCACGGAAAGCCCGGAGGGCTTGTTTACAATGACCACGTATTCATCTTTATAAATAATATTCATTTGATTCAATAGAGTAATTTTACCTTTTCTTTGCTTAACCCTTGACATTAACGTTACGTTAGGGTTTATAGTAGCAAGCATGAGCGAGCGAAGTCTTGCGTATAGCGAATATGAGGTAGCCCTAGCGCACCCTGTGGACGCTACTCCGATAGCGGTTACGCGAGAGAATCTTGGAATTGTCGATTCTCTCTTGCATCCTTTGGCGATTCTTATTCGTCAGGTTCTGACGCGTCCCGGCAGCATAGAGCGCAATCTCATCTTGATCGATGATGAAGAGAACATCATGCAGGCATTGGATGCAGGTATTGAAATTCATTCTCTGTACTATTCTGGCGGGGAGATGTTTTCACCGGGGTTGATACGAAAGTTACCGCCCGATGTAAACATACACGAGGTTGCCAAACGGACCTGTAAGAAGCTTTTCGAGAACGATAAGATCTCGCGCGTGTTTGCCATCGCTCACACCCCCACACCGTGTCGCCTGGACAGTCTCTTGGAAACTTCATGCGATATTGTTGCCCTCGAAGACCTGACCATTTCCGGAAACATTGGAGCGATCATTCGTACTTCTCTGGCATTTGGGGCTGGCGCGATCGTTCTGCTGAATGCACAGCTAGCGGATATCTATGATAGAAGGCTCATCCGCGCCAGCCGCGGACACGTTTTCTCTCTGCCGATCGTAACGGCAACCACGGAAGAGTTTATCCACTTCTGCCAGCAACACAAGATTCCCATCCTCGTCATGGCTGCGCAGGCGGATCGTGGCATACAGGAGATAGCTTCCCTCGCCGGCCGCCTTGTGATCGTTTTTGGAAGTGAAAAGGATGGCTGCTCTGAAACACTAGTGAATGCAGCAATGTTCCAGGTGCAGATCCCGACGGATACCAAAGTCGAGTCGTTGAACGTCTCAACGGCCGCTGGAATCATGCTGTACAGCCGAGCCTGGTTTAACCTCTCTCAAGTGAGAAAGTAGTCTGAATATGAATCGATCTATGCTTACTGTAAAACAACTCTCGAAATTAGCGGGTGTCACGCCGCGTACGCTGCATCACTACGATGACATCGGGCTTCTCAAACCGTCGCGTGTGGGGGAGAACGGCTATCGCTACTATGGGGAAGAGTCGCTATTGCGGCTTCAGCAAATCTTATTCTATCGGGAGCTCGGAATTCCGCTGGAAGATATTAAGAAGATCATGGGACGCCGCGATTTTGATGTGTTGGGCGCCTTACGCAGCCACAGGGAAGCCCTGCAAAAACAGGTGACGCGTTTGAACCGACTGATCAACACAGTCGATAACACAATTAATCATTTGAAAGGAAATACGATTATGAGTGACAAAGCATACTTTGAAGGCTTCAGTGAAGAAGAGCAGGAGAAATACGCCAAGGAGGCAGAAGAGTTATACGGTGCTGAAGGCGTACGGGAATCCAATCGCAAGTGGAAGGCATATCCTGCTGCAAAGAAGGAAGCCATTATGGCGGAGGGCAGCGCTGTTTACATAGATATGATCGCTGCCATGCCGAAAGGTGCAGCGAGTCCCGATGTACAAGCGATTGTCGAACGCTGGCGCAGGCATCTGGATTACTTCTGGACGCCGAATCTCGATCAACTCCTTGCCCTTGCAAATAGCTACAGCGACGATCCGCGCTTCAAAGCCACCTTCGACAAAATGCACCCACAGTTGGCTGAATTTTTCCGCGAAGCCGTAAAGATCTATGTGGCAAATCAAAAGAAATAAGAGTAGTCATCCGACTCAATTTGTCATTTGACGAAGTAATTGGACGCGCCCAAAATGAAGAAAGGAAATAATTCCCACCTAAAGAAAGAGCCAGAGACCAAGGTCCCTGGCTCTTTCTTTTATTTATTTCTTGCTGCGCTTACTATCCATGGCGGCGCTAAAACCGGCATAGGCAGCAATGGCGTAGAAGAGGATATCTCGGAAGTCGAAGGCAAGCGTGAATACTTCAATCGCCGCTGCTGGGTTGAGCAGGAGCGTGAAAAGGATATTCATAAATGGCACCCCTTCCACGCGTGCGATGACGCCTGCATAGAACAGGAGATTTCCGAGAAGGCAGCCCAACAGCGCGAGGACGGCACCTGAAATTCCGAATGTTATCGTCTTGCCCTTTCCGAAAAATCGAATGGCGACGCCTACCAAAAAGCCGACGCCGATGGACATCCAGCCGATCTGGTACTCTGTGAAATATGTGATGGCGCCCCAGGCAATTGCGCCAGCCAGCATAGCAATGCCACCGCCAATTAATCCCATGAGAAGGTTCGGCTGGTCCTCCAGTTGCCCGATGGCAGGTTGTGTGGTGGGTATCGATGTGTCTAGCATGTTGTATTCTCCTATGTAGATGGTGGATGTGTTTTGTAGCCACTTAGAAATTGACTTACTCCTTCATGACGCTCTGCATGAGAAAAAGATTCTTATCAAAAATCTTAATTCCACAATAAATCAAAAGCGGCAGTCTCAGGACTGCCGCTTTGCTCTAGCTGCTTGCGCCGCTATATTGTTTCAAGCCCCGTTTCCATACCTGGGATGCGATCAGAAAACTCACCATACCAATGGCAATAAACATCAACACACGATCGAAGGTCAAATCGCCTCGCAAACCCTGGAGAGGAACCGTTGTGGCGACCGCGATGGGGATGACGAACGTCACAAGGATGCGCAGCCAGACGGGGTACACCGTCACCGGATAGCGCCCGGCATCGAGCAGAGCCTGCAGGATCGTGACGTTGTTATCGAATTTGGTGAACCAGAACGTCAACGCGATCAGCACGATCCACAGGCTGTAGATGATGATTGATCCGGAAACGGTGAGCAGGATAAAGGTCAGGATAGAGAGCGGCGTCGTTTCATCTCCAGATAAGTTTATCCCCACAATAATCAGAATAACGGCAAGCACCAGATCCCAGGCGCGCCAGACCGTGATGCGCGAGAACGTCACGAGGAATAAGCTGTTGATCGGCTGGAGCAGAGTGTAATCCATCGAGCCGTCGCGGATGCTCTGGTTAAATTTTTCGGTATTAGGCCAGATCAGCGCGATCATCAGGGTGTGGACGAGGCGAAACACGCCGAGCAGCGCGATCAGCTCGCCGAAATCCCAGCCACCAATTGTTTCGGTGTTGCTGAAAATAATTCCCAGACTCACCAACTCCCAGCCCAGCCACATCACGTTCAGCAAAATATTGACGACTGTATCCGCCCGGTAGGCCAGAGACATCTGATTA
>JAICRQ010000412.1 GCA_025966435.1 Anaerolineales bacterium
GGTCTGCCCTGCTGGCGGCGTGCTCGCCGGGGGCATCGAATGTCAGCGATCCTGCACAAGAAATGCCTGATTTACCAGCGAAAATGGACGAACGCGGTGACCCTGCGAATTCGTATCAGGATATCACCAATTACAATAACTTCTACGAGTTCAGCGTCGATAAGGAAGCGGTGAATCCACTTTCACAGGATTTTACGACCGAGCCATGGACCGTGGAGGTCTACGGTCTGGTAAATAACCCCAAGACATACGGCATTGAGGATCTGCTCAAGTTCCCGCAGGAGGAACGAGTATATCGCTTGCGCTGTGTGGAAGCCTGGAGCATGGTCATCCCGTGGACGGGGTTTCCACTGGCGAGTCTTTTGAAGGAAGTGGAGCCAACCTCCGATGCGAAATTCGTCCGGTTCGAGACGGTTTACCGTCCTGAGGAAATGCCCGGACTGAGGAGTCCCTTTTACCCGTGGCCGTATCAGGAAGGATTGCGTCTGGATGAAGCCATGCACGATCTGGCGATCCTGGCGACAGGCTTATACGGCATGCCTATGCCTAACCCGAACGGCGCGCCGATCCGCCTCGTGGTCCCGTGGAAGTATGGGTTCAAATCCATCAAATCCATTGTAAAAATAGAACTGGTCGCGGAACAGCCGTCCACGCTGTGGAATTCGATAGGGGCGAATGAATATGGTTTTTATTCGAATGTGAATCCGGAGCGCGCCCACCCGCGCTGGTCGCAGGCGACCGAACGGCGGATCGGCGAACTCGGACGCCGTCCCACGCTGATGTTCAACGGATATGCAGAAGAAGTGGCATCTCTGTATGAAGGCATGGATTTGATCGAGAACTACTAATCGAAAGATGTCATTGCGAAGAGCGAACCGCTTCGCGGTGAGCGACGTGGCAATCTCCGATTAAGGAGAATTAGCCTATTCGATCAGCCAATCCTCTTGTAAGAGGAGATTGCTTCAGTCGCGGCGCAAACAGCGCCACTTCCTCGCAATGACATGAAATTATGATGAAATCCTTTTTTCAACGCTACACCCCGCTTCAAATTGCCATCCATATTTACGGATGGTCTGCCTTGGTGCTTCTGATCGTCGACCTCCTTACCGATAATCTGACAGCGAATCCGATCCAGGCACTCGAACAGCGCACAGGCAGACACGCTATTACACTACTTGTCCTGGCGCTGGCGTGCTCCCCTCTCAACAATCTCCTCGGCTGGCGTGAGCTTCTCAAGCGCCGCCGCGCGCTGGGCTTGTACGCGTTCCTGTACGCGACCATCCATGTGCTCATCTTTGTGGATCTGGATTACGGTCTGGCATGGAGTCTCATCGTGCAGACGATCGTCGAAAAGCCGTATATTATCGTCGGCGTGATGGCGTTCCTGATGCTCATCCCTCTGGCGTTCACCTCTTTTGATATCTGGAAGAAGCGGCTCGGTAAGAATTGGAAGCGCCTGCACCAGCTTGTCTATTGGATCGCGCCTCTTGCGGCGCTGCATTATGCCTGGGGCAAGAAGGGTGACTTCTTTGCCCTGCGGGGCGAGATCATTCGTCCATTGATCTACGCCTCGATCATCGTGATCCTTTTGATCATGCGCATCCCTCAGGTGCGAAAAGCCCTCGCCTCCGTGCGGGACCGAATCGTGGTCCTGTTCCGAAAGCGAGCGCCGCAGGCGAAGGTGAATCTTCCATGATTCTAAACCGCACGCTCGTAGCAGCTTTTTCTTAGAAAATCCCCTTAATAAATAGCAATAAGCCTACAATCGCGAGCGGGACGCCTACAATCGCGCCGATAATCGTCAGGCTGATGAGCACTCCTACAATCATCAATACGATTCCGATGATCATCGCCACCAGGCGACCGGTCATCTCCACAATGATTGCGAGCAATTTCCAGAGCGCCACGAAGGGCCAGAGATACCACGCGGCATGATGTTTATTGTGTGTTGTCATTTTGCACTCCAATTCAATAGGATTTCATAATCCAGTGATTATGGGGTAACAGTCACTGTCAGAGAGCGAGGAAGGACGGCGACTGTCAGCCAATCCAACATACGATTCTTGCTAACAAAAGTAGCAGCCGGGATTCCAGACTCAAGCGGTATAATGCCCGCTATGCCTCCCAGAAAGAAACAACCCGTTGAACCTGCCATCAGTCAGGCAATGGAACCAATTCTCGAACCACAAGCTGCTCCCGAAAACACATCCCCTCCCGCGCAGGAAGATACGATCACGTTCAAGCGCAGTCATTTCTATTCCGGGCTGACGGTGCTGGCGTTCGCTGCCGGCATCCTGCTTGGCTACGTCGTCTGGGGCGTGGGCTCTTCCTCCACACAATCCACAAGCCAGGCTTCCGCTTCCGGAACCGGTCTGGAAGAAGCGCCGGCTGCTCAACAGGCAGAATATACCCGTTACGACATCCCGACCGAGAATGCCTATGCCATCGGACCGGCGGATGCACCGATCACGATCGTGGAATTCAGCGATTACCAGTGTCCGTTCTGCCGCCGCTGGCACGACGAGGTCTACGAGCCGCTGCTGGCTGCGTATCCCGGCAAGATTCGGCTGGTCTATCGTCATCTGCCGCTGACGTCCATCCACCCGGATGCGCTGTCTGCGGCGGAGGCTGCCATGTGCGCCGGCGACCAGGATGCCTACTGGCAGTATCATGAAAAGCTGTTTAGCAGCGAATCGCTGGGGAATACTACCTATATCCAATATGCCCAGGACCTGGGGCTAAACATGACGGCGTTCGAAACCTGCATGAACGATCGTAAGCACCAGCAAGCCGTCCAGGCAGACAGTGACTTTGCCATCAACCTCGGCATCCGTTCGACGCCGACCTTCTTTATCAACGGTCTTGCCGTGGTGGGTGCACAGCCGCTGGACGTATTTAAACAGGTCATCGATAAGGAACTAGCCGGAGAAATCCCGAACGAGTAAATTTCTCAGAGCGGCTCTATCAGCCGCTCTGATTTTTGGTTTCCAGACTTTGCTGCAGAATGGGACATAATATTTTGGAGGAGAGATGAAAAAGTTTGTGGCTGTCGCTGGCAATATCGGTGTTGGGAAATCTACCCTGGTGGAGCTGCTGAGTGTGCGCCTGGGCTGGGAGCCGTTCTTCGAGCCGGTGACCGAGAACCCGTACCTCGCCGATTTCTACGCAAACATGGACGCCTGGTCGTTCCACTCGCAGGTCTTTTTTCTGGCGCACCGGCTGCGCGCCCATTTCAAATTGGCACAGCACCCCACGTCGGTCGTCCAGGATCGCAGTGTGTATGAGGATGCCGAGATCTTCGCTCAGAATCTCTATTTGCAGGGACACATCCAATTACGGGATTACACGACCTATCACGAGCTGTATGAGACCACCATGCAGTTCCTCCCGCCCCCGGACCTGGTCGTCTATCTGCGGGCGTCCGTCCCAACCCTGCTGAACCGCATTTCGAGCCGCGGACGCTCCTACGAGCGGACTATTTCCCCCGAATACCTGCACGGGTTGAACAGCCTCTACGAGCAGTGGATCGACAACTTCACGCTCTGCCCGGTCCTTGCCGTCCCCGCTGATGACCTGGACTTTGTGTCTCACCCCGGGCACATGCGCCTGATCACCCAGAAAGTGGAAGATAAGCTGACCGGCAAGGAAGAAGTGGTCTTCGAGCCGGAAGAGATGGCACGCGCCGCGGAGGATTGACTTCTATTAGATGCTCTAGCCGCCGTCCCCGGCGGCGAATTCACAAATGAGCACTATGGATATGGCGGCAGTGCAAC
>JAICRQ010000562.1 GCA_025966435.1 Anaerolineales bacterium
AACGACCGAATAGAACAGATAAACAAATCCGCCACGACTGTGGCGGATTTGTTTATTGAGGATACATTGTCTTGTGAAGGAGATCAGGGACTTGAAATAAGCAAGGTTGCGCTTTATCTCCGCACGCTGGGGTTTTCCCCATACTCCTGCGCGTTCATACCGACAGGGTGATATGTGGGCTCGTTGTAAAGCGGTCGGGCGGTGACAGCCTGGGCAGGCTTAGGTGCAGGGCGCGGAAATGACTGACTGGGAGTGCGAAGAGATTCAAGGTTGGTATTGCGATACACCGGCTGTTGCTGATAGCGCACAGCTTTCTGTTCTGCCAGGGAGAAGATCCGGTCCCCTGCAATAGAGAAGGTGTTGATCAGCAGGACACGAATCAGCAACACCATGGCCGCGACGAAGATGGGCACGATCTTAGTCATGCCAGAGGCTCCTACGAGCATGCCTCCCACTGCATTATGCTGCATGATCGCTACGGAAATACCCCACCAGGTCAGGCTGGCATTGAAAGCCGCCGCCAGGAACCAGGCAGCGAACAGATACCAGACCTCGGCAGGCTCATCACTTCCCTGTTCGGGCGTGAAGATGCGCGCGATGCCGGCAAAATCGATGGCGCAGAAGGCAAACGCCAGAATGGCTGCCCAGCGCAATGGACCAAAGGACAGCGTGCCGAGGATGTCGGTGAGGGCGAACAACGTGCTGGAGTAGTTGAATATCTCAAATGCCAACAGGGCGCAAAGTATGATCATCCCAAAAATTAATCCCCTATTGTGAGCGGTTCCCTGTAGAAAAGGTAGTAGTCTGAAGGAGAGCGAACGTTTCATGGAAGCCTCCTGTGGCATTTGGCCACAACTAAAAGAGAAACTGCGGGCGATGTGTGTACTATAGAACACTTGTTCTATTTTGTCAAGAGTTTTGCGTGATTTTCGCTATATTGCAATGCCCCCACAATGAAAAGTGAGAGTCACCTCTAAAAGGTGACTCTCACTTTATGGCTGTTCCATCAAACCCCTTCGTACCACATCCAAAGTCTGCAGGGCGGTAAGATTCCGCCAGGGCCAGGCACTCTTCATCCGCACAGGGTCGTCGAAAAAGCTGCGGGCAAAGGTCAGGTGAAAATTATCGTCGCTGAGTCCGTGGTTCGGCAGAGGCTGCACTGCCGCCCAGAAGTTCCAGAGCGGGATGTCGTAATCATGCGCGATCTGTGCGATGGTGGCGTTGATACTGTTATCACCCTCGAGATTATCTGCTTTAGTGGCGATAATGGGAACCGCGCCCGTTTCGAGAATGCGTTCGATGACCTGACGCATGTGCTTATCGTAGACCTCTGCAGGCTTTTCGGACCACCACGTCTCCATGCTAACGACGACAATCGAGGGCTTCCACGTCCTCAATTCGCAGTCTAAGGGCGATTCGTTCTTGTTGCAGGACTTCGGGTCGGCGCGTAGCGGGGAAAGGATGGCGGCGACGTTGAATCCACCTTTTACCGCCAGGCTCTGACGTGAGAAGGAGTTCTGATAGTGGTCGATCGTTGGCTGGAGGTAGGCATATTCTGTTCCTAGGCTGAATTCATCAGGTGTATCAAACATTGCCAGAAAATAAGAAGAAACATTCTGGCAATCGCCAATGACCGAAAACCGGTTCGGGTCATTTCCGAGGGCCAATCCGTGCTCGTAAACGAGGCGCATCGAGTCACGGATCTCCGTTGGCACGGCAGGCATGTGCATCCAGGCGCCTTCTTCCAGGGGCGGCTTGGGAGTGAAGGTCGCGGTGGGTAGCACGGCTTGTGTCGCGGGCAGCTCCGTCGAATTCCCAACGGAATCTACGGAACTAGCCGTGGGCTGGCTCGCTACGAGGGCATCCGTTGCCTGGGCGGCAAGGTTTATGGGGGCGGCTTGCCCTGCGGTGCAGGCCGAGAGCAAGATCATTAAGAAAAGGAATAAGATTTTGTTTTTCATCACTATGTACATTCAGCCTGAATAGCTTCAGCAATTTTATTGGCTAACAATCGCTCACCCGCCGGTGTGAGGTGGATGGCACTATTGGTAAATTCATCGGCAGGGACGAGATCCCAAAGGTCGAGATAATGCCAGTTGCGAGCCGCGGCATGCTCGCTGAGGAGTTCACGGTACTCATCATACGCCCAGCGTGGGTAGAAGAAATTATAGCGGATGTCGCTGTTGCGACCTTCACTGATTAACATCGGTTCGTTGACCAGAATAGTGTCTGGTATGACTAACATCCCGGCATCGAGCACATCGATTGCAAGCGCATCGTTCAGCGAGTCTAACCCGTGAAAGTCATCGCTGGCTTCGAGATCCGTTTGTGCCCGCTCGTAGGTATCCGGGTAGATCTGGTCGATGCCTGTAGATGCCCATAAAGCACCGTAGATTTGTAAACGTATGAAGTCTGCGACAGCGCGCCGCTGACTGACAAAGGTCTGTTCCCAGGCGGAAAATTTGACCAAGGCCGGCTCATTGGCGTTGAGGGGTAATTGGTAATTGGTAATTAGGTCTTGAACGCTTTCCGCATTGTTCGCAACGATTGG
>JAICRQ010000200.1 GCA_025966435.1 Anaerolineales bacterium
CTGGCGCTACTCGAATATGAGGGCGGCGCGCTCACCCAGCCAACGCCTCCCAGTGGAAACTATATGCTTGGTTTCCGCCGGGTGAACTATGAAACACCCTACCTTCAATTAATTATCGCGGCGAACACACTCAATAACGGTTACTACAATTGGCGTGCCGGCAGGCTCACCGAGCTTGAATTGCTGGATGAAACGATCTTCCGACCTGATCCCTGGCAAAATGCTGGCTCGGTGGCGCTGCAGTATTACTTCTCCAGACTCTATTTCGGTGAAAAATATTTCGACTCGATCGGACCGGAAGGCCTGGCGCGCGTCTACCAGACCTTTTTCGGCGATCCCTGGGAAAATCTTGTAACCGTTCTGCCGGGCAGCCTTCAGCAGCCCGCGTTGCAGTTTCCTTTTGGTCCGGGTCAAATTTGGGCGTATACGGGCGGACCCCACACCAGCTGGGGAACCGGCGAGCCTCTTTCCGCCCTTGATTTTGCCCCGGCTTCCGATACCACAGGCTGTGTGACAGTCGAGCCAGACCAGTATGCAACCGCCATGGCGGATGGACTCGTCCTGCGCTCCGATATCGACGGCACCGTGCTCGATCTCGATAAAGATGGGGATGAACGGACAGGCTGGGTCCTGTATTATTTACATCTTGCCACAGAAGCCAAAGCTCCGCTGGGCAAGGAAGTAAAAGCTGGTGAGCTGATCGGGTATCCCTCCTGCGAAGGCGGTCATGTGACGGGTACACATGTCCATATTGCGCGCAAATATAACGGGGAATGGATTCTCGCCGACGGGCCGCTCGCCTTCAACCTCGAAGGCTGGATCGCCCATAACGGCTCGCGCGAATATAAAGGCACCCTTACACGCGGCGGAGCAGTTATCACTGCCTGTGAGTGCTCAGACTATCAAAGCCAGGTCATGTCAGGCAGATTGGGCCTTCCTTCTGAAT
Source organism: Anaerolineales bacterium (assembly GCA_025966435.1). GTDB lineage: Bacteria > Chloroflexota > Anaerolineae > Anaerolineales > Villigracilaceae > Defluviilinea. The sequence continues at coordinate 947 of JAICRQ010000200.1, forward strand.
AATTAAGTAGTGAGTGGCTGCCAAATCCCCCGTGAAACTAAGCCCCGGGTTCCATCCGGCTCCTCTTCATAAATCTCATAATGCAATTCCATCGGAAATGCCTGTGACAGCATGACCTGCACCGGGCAATATTTCGTCATGGATAGCTCGATAGAACGCAGCAAAGCTCTTTCCTCCACATTCTTTCCCGCTACGATATACGTGATTTGGGCTCTCGTGAACACATGCGGCGGCTCAGTTGTGCGCGGGGCGTCGACTTGCACTTCAAAGTGTGTCACCTGCTGGCGTTTCTTGCGCAGTATGGACAGGACATCCATGCCAGTGCACCCGGCGAGCCCCAACGCGATCATCTCCATGGGGCGCACACCCTGATTCGTCCCGCCAAAATAGGGATCCGCATCCATCTGCACCTGGAACCCGGAATCGGGCGTGCCGGCAAATGTCATGTTTTCTTTCCACGCAACGCTTACCTTCATGGCTGCTCCGTAATGAGAGGAATAACGTGCTGGTCGAGCATTGTGCGGCTGATTCCACCTACCCACTGCAGTCGAATCGTTCCACCGCGGTCGATTACAAAGGAGCTGGGCAGCCCCAGAGTCTTGAATGCCTGCTCTGTTGCTATATACGTGGGGTCGAGCCAGACGGGAAACGTCAGCCGATACTCTCGAACAAACTCTAAAACATCTGGCTTCGCGTCGCCATCGTTAATCCCAATCACTACGAAGCCCTGATCCCTGTGCCTGTTATAGAAGGATTGAAGCGCCGGCATTTCTCGTTTGCATGGCTCGCACCACGTCGCCCACAGGTTGATCAATACCACCTGACCGCGATACTCAACGAGAGAATGAGAAATACCCTGCGTGTCCGTCAGGGTAAGTTCGGGGGCAGAGTAACTCACTGTGGCGGGAACTGTCGAGAAGTCAGACCGAGCGGAGACATCCTGCCAAATGAAATATGCGGAGGAAATGAGAAGAATTCCCCCCAATCCCAGCAGAAGCAAAGGAAACATCTTGCGCGGTAAGACTGTGGTCATAGCTGGAATAAGTATACCCTTCCTAACTTGCGGTTTTCCAAGTCAGGATAAACGTCATTCAAATCATGATGTTTGCCACTGGAAAGGTAACGGCGGTCGAGCTACCATAACAACGACATGAATCGAACAGCCATTTTCCGGGGATTGGATGCAGATAATCTGGAACTGCTGAAATCGTTGTTTGAGAGGTTTTCCTGTCCGGCAGGGACGGTCATTTTTCAACAGGGCATTCCCGCGGATTTTCTTTATCTCATAATAAGTGGCAAGGTGGAAATATCCTTCAAACCTTATGATGGGGTTCCTATCCTGATATCACATGTGGAAAAAGATGGTCTCTTCGGCTGGTCGGCGGTGGTGGGAAGCGACCAATATTCCTCTTCCGCGATTGCCAGTGAAGATATGGAAGCTTTCCGAGTCCGTGGAAGCGAACTTCGCAGGTTTTGCCGGGAATATCCTGAAGCAGGGCAGGATATTCTGGGCCGCCTCGCAAATGGAGTTTCCACTCGCTGGACGGATGCTCACAAACAAGTGCAATCGATGCTTTTACAGGGAATGATGGAAAAAGGCTAAGGTTTCTGAGAGATACCGGGTGAGGGCAGGTATATAGAAACGAGGACGCCAAGGCGTCCTCGTTTCTGCGTTAATCCGGAAGGGACTTAACCCGGGGAACGGTTCGTAAAGAATCGCAAAACAAAATATCCGCCCACAAGGATCAGCACAGCGGGCCAGAGATATTCTGTGATGCCTTGAAACGGCGTTCCAAGTAAGGCGCCAAACAGCAGGAGAACCACGCCGGGAATCAATGCCCAGGTGCGCCCCGTTCGATCGCCCGGCAGGATCGCGACCAGAAGAAAGGTCAGTCCCAGACCGAGGAAGAAGAGACCGCCTGTTTCGATACCCGTCACATCATCCAGCGAGGCGACAACCCCGAGCGTGAGCATGACCCCCGCCGGTATGATCGCCCACCAGCGCTCGCTGCCAGTAAAGTACACCCACCAGAACCCAAGGCTGATTCCCCCAAAGAACACGAGTCCATCAAATGCTTCCAGGGAATCAGGAAGGAAGGACGCAACAGCCAAACCCAGTAAAGTAAATGCCGGGAAGGCCGCCCACCAGTTCTCGCGGTTGTTGATAAGCATATAGAGGAAGAACAAACCGCCTGCAACAAAGAGCAAGCCCCAGAAGATATCGCCGCCATTTGTAATGACTCCCAGTGCATCGAGCAGGGAAAGCAAGCCGCCCAGCACGAGCAATCCGCCAAGGATAAGACGAGGGTCAAAGCGTCGCATTTTTGTCTCCTTACATTACATTGACCGAGCCGAGCCCCGCTTCGATATTGATCTCAGCCCGATCGGCTGCAGTCTCATAACCAGACGATTGATAAAAGCCTGAATCCAGACGCGAGAAACGGTTTGTATCTACATGGACAGAGTTTACGCCTTCCTCCACACGGATACGCGCCGCGGTCGCGGCGGGGACGCGAACGTTGACCGAAGCCGCGCCCGCTTCAATATCCAGCAGGGAAACACCGCGTGCCGGTACAGTCACGTTCGAGCTGCTGGCACCGGTATTCAACTCAACACGCGAGGCAAGGACATCCTGCAGATCAATATTCAGGGAGCTTGCGCCCGCCTCTACGATCAACGTGAGAGGGATCTCCTGCGTCAATTGGAAACGCCAGACTCCCTGCGACGGTCCCAGGAACGGGAGAAACGACGGTCCTGCTTCCACCTTGACCTCAAGCCGGTCGCCCTCCAACCGGTTTTCCTGATTCATCCCCACCGCGGAGGACCCAACCAGCGCCTGCCCGATGGGTGCGCCGCCGGTAATCTCGATCTGCCCGGCTCCATGCGAGAACTTGAATCTTGCGCTCTTCGCAGCACCGAGAGGAACAAGGAACGTCTCTTCTTCAGAATGAGTAGGTGTCCAAAACACTCCGAGCATGATCCAGACTCCAATAAGGATTAACGCCAGGGGCCAGAGAAACGGAAAGATATTCCGTATATACCCCTGCGTTTGGAGGAAGAACAGCATGCCCAGAAGGATCAGGGCAGTGCCCCAGAAGAGGTTATCGCGTTTCATCCTGACCTCGATAGCCAGCCCGGCCGCTACTCCCGCTGCGCACAAAGCCGCGGATTAATACATACACGCCAAGCAAAATCAGGAGGATCGCAGGGCCATAATCACCCAGGATCGCAAGCCCGCCAAAGAAGGTAGCGAAGACCAGGAATAACACGGTACTAATGACGATGAGATTCAGCCCATGGGAAAGATTTCTGCGCGTGCTATCGCCAAGCAAGCCCGCCAGAATCGTCCCCACCCCTACGAAGCCAGGGATCAGCGCCCACATGTAGGACCAGGAATCGTAGTCTCCTGTCTGGTTCTGGTAGTACAAGATGCCACCAATCCCGGTGATGATCGCAGCCGGGATAGACATCCCCGGCGCGCCGGTAATCAAGCCGATGAGGAACACGATCAGCCCGGCGCCAATCGTATACATAGGCCAGGTGAAATTTGTATCCAGCCAGTCCTGCACCGCCGGGACCTGGCGGCTGATGACCAGCCAGCCTCCGATCAAAATCAGCAGGAAGCCGAGAACGAGATTGGTTCGATTTTGTCGCATGGGATTCTCCTCGTGAAAACGATCTCATTCTATTTTACGACAAATGAGCTCACAAGTTGCTGATTATTATTCAGGAAGCTCGTAGACAGCCCAGTTCACCAGAATGTCCTGCGGCTGCAATCCTTTCTTGCGCAGAAGGTCGATGAATGCATTTCGATAAAATAATTGAGCAGTAATTGTCGCTATGCCCTGCGAGGGAGCTACAAAGAAATACTGACTGGGTGTATCCTCACCAGGCCGCAGGCGCGTGTCTGAGCCCTGCCATGCTGGCATGGTCGGATTCCAGTAGGCGGCTGCAGGAACCATGCTTGTGTCCTTGTCTTTGAGTATATTGGCATAGATGACTCCGGGGCGCCCTGCATAATCCTGGGAGCTGCTCCCTGTCCCTCCCCAATCAGGGATTCTGGGCCCATCCACCTGACTCAGCGCTACGCCATTCTGATCGCGCGCTTCCACAACCAGAATTAAGTGGCGCAAAGGCGAGTCGGTCGGGAACTTGTGGCCGGCTGCAGAATTGACAACATTTACGTTGACTTTGATCTTTCCTGCCTCTCGAATTGCAGATATGCCCACAGTTGCGGTGCGTTGGATTAGAATGGGATCCCCTATATTATCCCGTCGCATCATGTTATGACTGAAACTCTGTAAGGGAGTACTCTCTGGAGAGCAAGCGCTGCGCGTTGCAGGTGCAGTCCAATCTACGGATTGTGATGCCTGCATATGACAGTCCTGACACGAGCGAAAATTCTCATCCGGCTTACTGTAAGGGCTCTGGAGCCATTCTTTATAGGAAGCGTAGACTTCTACACCAGAAAATTTTGCGTAATGACAGGCCGCACAAAAACTGCTCTCGCTAAAGATCGGGTAGCATGTGTGTCGCATATCAGGCACCGATGTCGTGAGATGCGACCACGGTCCGGCAACGAACTGCCCACCGGTGTTGGGCCGCAGGAAGGAAAAGGACAAGATTCCAGGACGGTCTGCATAAGGCAATCCCTGCTCGTCTAAAATCACGTCGATCGCCTTATGACACACATCGCAGGTCACGCCTTCTGTCGCCATCGTAGGCTGTGCTCCCCACAAACTGCTGATGAAAGGCACCAAATCAACTTCGTCCCTTGTGGGACCTACAGATGTAGGAGCATGGCAGAAAGCACAGTTTCCGTTTGAATCGGGGTAATCCAACTGGTAACCCGGGCCATAGTCAGGCTGGTTCGGGTCGGGCGGTAAGCGATATCTGTTCCCATCCGGGGAAAAGCCCCAAATCGTTTTTTGACCAGCTATTTGGTTGGCGTTTGTACCCATATAAGTTGCCCAAAAGAGCGGGCTTGCAAATGACCTGGTATGACCATCTGGAGTCCACTCATGATATTCATTCAGTTTTGCCCCATCAGAATGACACCGCGCACAACCAAGACTGGAATCCGTCGCGGAAACCCATCGATAATTAGGGTTATCCGCGGCGTCCAGACGATCCATACTGAGTTCATAATATCCAGGAACGCTTCCATTACAGGTGAGAGTCTTGATGTAATAGCCTGGTGCCCACACAGAGATGTTTTGACCGTTCCCACATGCTCGAAACGATAAACCGCCTTGTTTGAGCGTGGCTGTTTCCCCCGTCTCGATCACACGACCAGTTGCCATTCTGAGTTTTGGATCCAGGCCTCTTAGTTTAACAACAACTTCATCGGGGTCTGGTGCCGCGACAGCCACTTCTGAGCTGCAGGCGCTCAACGCAGCATAAATGACAAGCAGGATGCCAATGCTCATGACCCGCCAACAACTTAATTTCTCCCCTGTTGTGCTCATTCGAAATCCTTCCTCCTGATGAAGAGCCTGTTTCTATTATGGACGATATTCAGTTTTTATGCAACAGAATTCTTAATAACTACAAGATGCCTTTCGCCAGAGCTTCCAGACTTTCCAGATCGTCCAGATCGAGCCA
>JAICRQ010000329.1 GCA_025966435.1 Anaerolineales bacterium
ATCGCGTCCGCACGCTGCATGGACTGGCGCACGACATCGTTCGCGAGAAGCCGGGGCGCGTGGGGCTGGACGAACGCTTCGGCATCATCGATGAGCGTGAAGCCGACTTTATCCGCCGCGAAGCTGTGAAATCGTGGATGAGCGTCCATGCTGAGTCACTCGACGATTACCTCGACCCGAACATGGACGAGCACAAGCGCGACTGGGTCCGCCGCGACCAACTGCCAGAGATGATCTCGAACCTGGCGCTGGCATTCATCCGCTCGTCGAAGGACCGGCGCCTGACCCCGGAAAAATTGCGCGCGATGCTGGACCGACAGCCCGCGCCGCTCCCGTTAGCGGAACTGGGACTCGAAATCTATGCCGATTACCAGCGTGCCCTTACCTATCGCGCCGCGGTAGACTTCGATGACCTCATTCGCCTGGCACTCGAGATCCTCGAATCGGATGAGGAATATCTCGAGCGCGTGCGTTATCGTTTCCCCTATATTCTTGAGGATGAAGCGCAGGACTCGAGTCAATTACAGCAGAATATTCTTGCTTTACTTTCGGGCCCGAATGGGAACTGGGTGCGGGTAGGTGACCCGAATCAGGCGATCTTTGAAACGTTTACAACCGCCTCTCCTGAACTCCTGCGTGAGTTCATCGCACAAAACCCAAGTGTGGACATGCCTGAGTCGGGGCGTTCGCAGCAGTCCATCATTGACCTGGCAAATAACCTGATCGACTGGGTAATGAACGAGCATCCCATCGAAGCGGCACGGACTGCTCTCGCGCCGCCGTACATTGAACCCGTCCCGCCCGGAGACCCGCAGCCGAATCCGGAAAACGACCGCTCTGCGATCCATTTCGTGACGAAGCGACTGACGGCAGAAGAAGAAACGAAAGCCATCGTCGACTCCGTGGCGAAGTGGCTGCCAAAGAATCCGGACTCAACTGTTGCCATACTAGTGCCGCGCAACCTGCGCGGCGTGGACGTGATCAACGCCCTCAAGGCGAAGAATATCGAGTACGTGGAGTTTCTCAGTAGTACCTCCAACACGCGTGCGGCAGCGGGCGCGTTGAGCAATTTGATCTCCTACCTGGCAGACCCGTCGTCTGCGCCGAAGCTGGCGAAGGCGTACCAGGTCTGGCGGCGGGCGTGGAAGGACGTCAAGGAGCGACAGACCCTGATGCACGACACGGGCGCCTGGCTGCGCAAGGTGAGGAATGTGGAGGATTACGTCAATCCCAATCTTGCGTTTGCGCGTGGAGAAGTCCTTACGCCAATCTCTCTCTCAAGAGGAAATGGGGATGCGGTAGCGGAAGCAGTTGTCGTGGAGGGAGAGCAGGACGCCGATGAGGCGGTTGTCGAAGAACTGAATAATTTCCGCGTCCACGTGCGGCGCTGGCTGGAAGCGGTCACGCTTCCTATTGACCAGCTCGTACTGACCCTCGCGCAGGATGTCTTCACCGAAGCCGCCGATTTAGCCTTAGCACACAAACTCGCCCTGGTCCTGCGCAAAGCCGCGAATGACCACAGCGAGTGGCGTCTGCCCGAACTTACAGCAGAATTGGCGGTGATCGCCAAGAACGAACGGCGTTTCATAGGCTTCTCTGCAGACGATTCCGGTTTCGACCCGGAACAGCACAAGGGCAAGGTTGTGGTGACCACGATGCACAAAGCCAAGGGGCTGGAGTGGGACCGCGTCTACTTGATGAGTGTCAACAATTATGACTTCCCGTCGAACCAACCCAACGATCGTTTTATCTCGGAGAGGTGGTTCCTGCGTAACAATCTCAATCTGGAAGCCGAAGCGCTGGCACAATTGAACGCCGCGACATCCGCCAGCGAATACGACTGGTACGACGAAGGTGCCGCGACGTTGGATTCGCGGATCGATTATGTGAAGGAGCGCCTGCGCTTGTTCTATGTGGGGATCACGCGTGCGAAACGGGAGTTGATTGTCACCTGGAATACCGGCAGGCAGGGTGATGCAACACCCAGCCTGGCGATGCAGGCAATGATGGGGTGGTGGGAGTCAGAGGGCAGCAGGCAGTGAACAGTAGTCGGCGAACAAAAGTATAGAATCAAAACGGTCTGAATATAAGTCAATGAGACAGTTTTTGAACGAAGTTTGGTGAGGCTGAATCCGAATAATCTCTACACTACGTAGTACAATGAATTTGAGTTTGAAAATTTTGTTTTGCGGATGCGGGAAACTAAACAGTCGTTGGGAAACGAAATCATGATAACTCCCAAGATATCCCAAACCTGAAAAGTATTCCCTGAGGAGGACCCCATGAACATGACCAGAGCCATATTCGATGAAAATTGGAAAGAGATTCGAGCCCAAGCCACAGGCTGGTGGAGCCTAATGGCGGAATACGATCTGCTCAAAGTGGACAAAGCGGAGGTGAAGTTCGACAAATTCGTTACCATGCTCCAGGTGAAATACGGGTATACACGCGAGAAGGCTCGTGAAGAGATTGCCAGGCATTGGAGGGAATATGAAGCGAAGGCAAAATACGATACCATGGCGAAAGAAGCTGGAGACTCCTGAAGAGAAACTGCCAGAGCGAATTCACACGAATAACGGTCTCTACGAGTCTCAATAAGAGCGCGTCAATGAGACCGTTTTTATTTGAAGCCCTCAAAATTCAAATTTGTAGTGCAATCCTGCAAAGTCTCCCTGAATTCTGTCCGTGATAAAACCATCTTCCCATTTGCGACTATGCGGGCACAGGTGGTTCGTTCGCAGACTGTGTTGCTTTCAAAGAGCATGGGTAGTGGCTATTCAATGGAGGAATTATCGTTGATTCACAGGGATCCGTAGACGGCTATCTTCAAGTCATCTATGAAGGAGCGATGGACATGAGGCGACGGTTGGCAAGGGAAGGGATATTTACGAGGTTCTCGTCTTTGTGGTTGTTGTGTTGGGCGGATTAAAATCGCTTACAATCGATTCATCACCAAAAGAATTACATAGAGGTTTTCATGGCAAAACGATCAAAAGCCTCCGAACTCCCCGAGCCTGAACGTGAGGTGGGGATGGTCAAAGTGGACGATCCAGCCGCTTCAGGGGATCCTCCTCATGTGTTTGCAAGGTCCGAACCGCCTTCCGCCCCTCCGAGGGTGCCTCCTGAAACGCCGTCTCGGTCGGATTCCGATCCCAGCTTTGGAGACCGCGTCGGGCGTTTCTTCCGGTTTCTTCTTCGCCTTGTACTTTTGTTGTTCTTCTTAGGCGTGCTCAGCCTTGTGTTGTATCTCACATTGCCCTGGCTCTATCAGAGATTCATTCGACCCGTCGAGCAGAATACTGCTCAGGTAAGACAGTTGCAGACTCAGCAGGAACAAACGGAGCAGGAGCTGGCAGATTTGCAAGACAGGCTGGAAGCCATGGAAGACGGGCAGGATCAGAATGGTGAATCATTTACAGAGATGGCCCAACGCCTGAACGAACTCGAAGAAGAGATTAACACTCGCACTGAGTCCCTGGAAACGCTGGAACGTATGGTGGCTGATCTGGAAGGACAAAGCGATGCTAACTCTGTTAAGCTGGAGCAGCAGATCACTATGTTGAAGGCTATGGAGTTGATGTCACGAGCGCGCCTTTCGATGTATCAGAGCAATTTTGGGTTGGCGCGTGAGGACGTGCAGATTGCGCGTGACCTGCTCGCAGCCGTCCAGCCGGATGCTCCCGAAGCTCGAGCAGAAGAGCTAAATGCGGTCGTTCTTCGCCTGGACATGGTCCTATCCAATCTGCCGGCTTTCCCGGTCGCTGCTGCCGACGATCTTGACATTGCCTGGCAGATTCTGCTCTCGGGTCTTCCGGTGGGAACGCCGACCACGACCATAACACTCACTCCGATTGGCTCAGCCTCACCAACTCCTTCCGCAGCGGATGTCACCGGCACCCCAACTCCTCAAACAAGCGCTCAGCCAACGGCTACGCCATAACCGCGGAGTAAGAAATTAAAACAGCTGCCCCTCGGGTACCCGAGGGGCAGTTTCGTTAGTTTGTATTCAATTTTAGAAACGCGAGATTGCTAGTGATCCGTGTCGGAGCTTACTTGGGAAGGAGGACAGTATCAATCACATGAATGATGCCATTGCTGGTCTGGATATCCACGTCGATGATATTGGATGTGCGGCCGTTGGCATCTGTCAGAACGCCACCTGTCTGCCATAGCCAACCACCTTGCAAGGTGCGGATGCTCTCGCTGGCAAGAATTTCAGTCGAGTCCAGCTCATCGCGGACGATATGATAGCGCAAAACTCTTGAAACGAGAGCCTTGTTGCTCAAAAGCTCTTCTGCGGTCATACCCAGTTCATCGAGCAGATCAAGGAAGGCAGTATCTGTGGGAGCGAAAACGGTGTAAGCACCGCTTTGGCTCAGTCTATTGATAATGTCCGGATTGGCAGCCTGCAGGGCAGCAATCAGGATCGAGAACTCACCCGTTTCCGCATTCACTTGAAGGGCAGTGTCGACAATGGAGCCGTCTACATTCGTCGGCTTAGGCTTCGGCAGGAGAACA
>JAICRQ010000277.1 GCA_025966435.1 Anaerolineales bacterium
ATAGACCTCCGGGAACGTCAGATTTAGCGTGGACGGCGCATCGCCGACAATGGCTTCCACTTCCTTCCAGTATTCCGGTTCGGATGTAAACTGGTCGCAGGCGATGACTGCCCACTTGGTGAGGTCTGTACCGCGTTTGGGGAGATAGACCTGCGGAATTTGAATGCCGATCTCGCGAATGATCTTCATGATGCCTCCGAAGCTTTTTATTTCTCAAGTTTAACACTTCTGAGCCGAGCTCATCAGGATTTTCGCTGGCAACCGCAGGCAAATGATTCTTGATGATTAATCCAACGAACAGATATAATGACCCGCAGACAATTTATTATTGAATTCCGTGCCCGCGCTTTATGCGGGTGTGTAAATTTATCCACATAGGAGTGCATTCCATGTCCAACCCCAAGCGCGTCTTCAATTTCAACGCCGGTCCTGCCGTTTTGCCACTCGAAGTCTTGGAAACGGCACAGGCCGAGCTGCTCGATTTCAGAGGTACTGGCATGTCTGTAATGGAGATCAGCCACCGCTCCAAGGAGTTTGAAGCCATTATTCAAACCGCCGAAGCAGACCTGCGCGAGCTACTCAGCATTCCTGATAATTACAAGATCATGTTCGTGCAGGGGGGTGCGTCATTGCAGTTTGCCATGCTGCCCATGAATCTGCGCGCCGGTGGCGCTTCCGCGGATTACATTGTCACGGGAACATGGAGCAAGACAGCGATTAAGGAAGCCAAAAAATTGGGCGCGGCGCGCGCAGCGGCGAACACAGAGAAGGAAGGCTTCAATTGCCTGCCCGAAAGCCTCGACCTTGACCCCAATGCTGCATACCTACATTTCACCTCCAATGAAACCATCCATGGGGTGGAATTCTTCTCCGAGCCAACCCCGCCGGAAGGTGTCCCGCTTGTCTGTGATACCTCTTCCGATTTCATCAGCCGTCCCATTGATGTTTCCAAGTACGGGCTGATCTATGGCGGAGCGCAAAAGAACGCTGGACCGGCGGGTGTTACCGTAGTCATCATCCGCGATGATATGCTCGAGCGCACACCCGAAAACCTGCCCGTGATGCTGGATTACAAAGCCCTCGCCGCCAGTGGATCCCTGCACAACACGCCGCCTGCTTTCGCCATCTATGTTGTGGGACTCGTTTTCCGATGGGTGAAGAAGCTTGGCGGTCTGGCAGAGATCCAGAAGATCAACCGCCAAAAAGCAGATGCCGTCTACGCCGCTATTGACGAAAGCGGCGGCTTCTATCGCGGTCACGCAGCGCCCGAAGCGCGCTCCGTCATGAACATCCCATTCCGCCTGCCCTCCGAAGAACTAGAAGAGACCTTCGTAAAGGAAGCCAAGAAAAATGACCTGATTGGTCTCAAGGGGCATCGTTCGGTGGGCGGCATCCGCGCGTCCATCTACAACGCCATGACCGCCGAAGGAGCCGAAACGCTTGTGCAATTTATGAAGGAGTTTCAGAGGAAAAACGGATAGAAATCCACCAATAGTACTGTAGTCTACCAGCCCGCTTTCCCACAAAGGCGGGCGTTTTCTTATTGGTTATAATAGTCAGATGGACTTCTTCCTCCCGGAAGATCATTTGCAACGGGCGACCCCCGCAGAAACGCGCATCACGCTGCTCAATGTTGAGCCGTACCCTGACGGCTATCGTCTGCGAGTCAACATCGAGATGACCCCTTTCCAGCAACGCCCTCATCTCGAAGTCAGCCTGAAAGACGCAGAGGGTAACGAGGTCGCCTCGTCGAGCATTGTAGAACCGCTCAGTTGGAAGATCGAATTTACAATGCATGTCCGCGGCGAATTGAATAATCCCTACACGCTGGAAGCATTGCTTTTTTATCCAGATGGCCCAGCTGCCGAACCCAAAACCTTTACCTTTGACATAAAACCGCCTCAAGCCTCAGGTGAGTCTGACTCCGCTTAATCACGCTTCATGCCAAAACTACAATCCCGCTTCTCCACGCTGACCGCAATTCTCAGCATTATCGTTCTCATGCTTCTGAGTTGTTCTCCACAAGCAACACCGACTCCAGAATCGACATTCGAACCTGAGCCTACCGCAACGGAAGTGGAATTCATCCCGGTCGTTCCCCGCAACGCACAGGAGATTGTGGTCTTCTCGTTTGAAGAAGATGGCTACGCTCATCTGTTTATGTACGCGCCGGAAACGATGCCTCTGACGCGCATTACCTCAGGAGACTGGGATGACATCACGCCCGCACCCAGCCCGGACGGGGAAACGATTGCATTCGCGTCCAATCGCGGCGGCTTCTGGGACTTGTATCTCCTGAACCTGGAAAGCGGTGAGGTCACGCAACTGACCGACACACCGGAATATGAAGGCGCACCGACGTGGTCACCAGATGGTACCTTCATGGCGTTCGAAGTCTACGAAGATGAAAATCTGAATATTGTTGTCGGTCCGGCGACGGATCCCTTAAGCGAGTCGATTCCGTTAACTACATCCCCTTCTGCCGATCATTCTCCTGCCTGGGCGCCGGATGGACGCCATATTGCGTTCGTTTCCGATGGCGAAATAATCCTTGCCGATCTCGATGAGACAGATGGCAGTCGTTTTCAAAATTTAAGCAACACGCAGCTTGCATCCGAGTCACACCCAGTCTGGTCGGAAGATGGCAGGCGGCTGGCGTGGGCATCGTCCTCACAAAGTGTGGGGCGCAGCGGTGTTTACGTGTGGGACGCGCAGAACAAAATCCCGGCGACCTGGATTGGGGATGGAAGCTGGCCTGCCTGGAATGTGGATGGCGATCAGATCATCACCACGCTTGCGGCACCGAATGAGACCTATCTCACGGTTTATTCCACTAATGGGACGCTTCTTCAGCCTCTCACCCCGTTCCCTGCGGCTGCATTGCGCGGTCTTGCCTGGGCAAATATCATCGTGCCTGATGAGCTGCCTGGCGACTTCCAGCAGGCAGCAAGGTTGACTCCCGCTCCACTCTGGGCGCCGAACGGTGAACCAGTGGAGGAAGGCGTATCAAGGTGGTCGCTAGTAGAGCTGGAGGGTGTGGGAGCGCCTTACCCGCAGTTGCATGATATGGTAAATGAAGCATTTGACGCGCTGCGCGAACGCGTCCGTCTCGAGGTAGGATGGGACGCGCTGGCAAGCCTCGAGAATGCCTTTGTCCCGATCACAACATCTCTCGACCCAGGGTTCGGGGAAGACTGGCTGTATACAGGTCGCGCTTTTGCCATTAACTCGTTAATGACGAACGCCGGCTGGATGGTCGCGCTCCGCGAAGACTTTGGCGCACAAACGTACTGGCGCTTATATCTGCGTGCCCAATTACAGGATGGTTCACTCGGTGAACCTCTGCGCGACCTGCCCTGGGATTTGGGCGCGCGCTATAACCTCGATCCCAAAGTCTACGAGCAGGGTGGACAGTACAGTGCTGTCCCTGCCGGTTACTGGGTGGATGTAACCGGTTTAGCCGTTCAATACGGATGGGAACGCGTCCCGGCGCTGCCAAATTGGCGCACGTTCTACAGAGGCGCGCGCTTTACCGAGTTCGCCCTCACGGACGGGTTGGATTGGTATTCCGCCATGCTCGAGCTGTATCCGCCCGATGTGCTTGTCACACCGACGAGAGTCCTGCCGCCCACGATCACACCCTCGCGTACACCTCTTCCCACCTGGACGCCCTTACCCACGCGCACGCCGCGCCCGACGCGTACCCCGACTCCCACGCGTACTCCCACGATCACACTTACTCCCACCATCACACCGACTCCGTCGGGCACGCTGCCAGCAACCCCGACCCCGCCGACTGTGATTCCATGAAGTCGAAATCTCTTCCTAGTTCGTACAGCATGAGGATAATTTTTTTGTCGCTCTTTATTCTCACATCCTGCACATCGGCTTCCCCTACAGCAACAGCCGAAACAACCCAGGCAGTCGAAGCAACAGGACTCAATCCTACGGCGGTCATCGCGGGTGCCACAGAGCCGGAAGCGGAAGCAGAACAGCAGGTTCGGCCCACCATTGCGCCCTTCCGCTTTGTTCTCCCCACACCGGGCGCGGAACCCGTTTCGGGATGGCGTCCGCCTCTTTACCCTGTACCGTGGGCAGTTTCGCCTTATGATCATTTTTACCTCGCGCGCCCCATCGCCGCGGACAACGTCAACTGGCCTCTCGCCGAATATCGTTACGGAGGTGTGTTCTTCGCACCGAATATCGTCCACACCGGCGTGGACATCGATGCCGAGGAAGGCGCGCCGATCCTGGCTGCCGGTCCGGGTACAGTTGTGTCCGCAGATTGGGGATTGTTTAGCGAAATCCCCGGCAATATAACGGACCCGTATGGTATGGCTGTAGTGTTACGTCATGATTTTGGTTACAAGGGACAGACGCTCTATACCGTCTATGCTCACATGAGCGAAATAAAGGCTGTAGTGGGCCAACATGTGGAAACCGGTGACGTGCTCGGGTTGGTAGGAGATACCGGCATAACGACAGGTCCACATCTTCACTTTGAAGTCCGCATGGGAGATAACACATTTTTCCGGACCTACAACCCGGAGCTATGGACTGCCCCTCCGCAAGGCTGGGGAGTGCTTGTCGGGCGTCTTACGGATAATAGAGGCAGTTGGTTATATCAACTGCCTGTCGATGTGCGCCCCATGCCCTCGGAAGTGCCATTAAGAAAAGTGATTACCTACGCGGAAGGCGCGGTCAATCCGGATCCTTATTACCAGGAAAACCTGGTGTTGAGCGATCTGCCTGCAGGGTTGTACAAGATTGCGTTTGAATACGAGGAACGGAGACTGCAGTTTTGGGTTGATATTTATCCGGGTCAGATCACCTACTTTACGTTCAACACCGAGGATGGCTTTGAAGTGCTCTCACCAGCTGTGCCAACGCTGGATTTTCTGCCGGGAACGGCTACTCCCATACCTTGACGCATCGAACATCTGTGCTATACTTCGTCTCTACATAAATTTGACCCTTAACCTTTGTATTTGGAGAGTGAAACATGTCCCCTCGAAGATCAAAAGCCGCCGCTGCCGAAGAGCAGATCGAAATCCCATCCAGAAACGGAACTATGGATGGCGCAAAACGCGCCGTGCTGGATAAAGCCGTGGGCGATATCCTCAAACGCTACGGCGATGGTTCCATCATGCGCCTGGGGGAAGCCCAGCACATGCAGACCGAAGC
>JAICRQ010000278.1 GCA_025966435.1 Anaerolineales bacterium
ATTAAAGCCTGAAGCGACTCTACGTCCCAAACACGGGATGAAGATGACGGTGGAAGCCCTGTAAAGTTTGCCATGCGTCAGAAACAAAAAGACTTCGGATACCAGCCCGAAGTCTTTTTGTTTTATTTCCTGAGGTCCGATACGGCTGCCTGCATGTTTTCGTAAATCGGGATAATCAGTGGAATACCGGTCAAATCCAGTACATTTTCGACAGCCTTTTGAGGTTTGAGAAGAGCCATCTTTCCGCCCTGTCGGGCAAGTGACTTCGCCGAGTTGATGAGCAAAGGAATCGCGATCGAAGAAATATAGTCGACCCTGGACAGATCGACCAATATACAGACGTTGTCTCCTGTGCACAGGCGCACGAAATCGATCTCCACATCGCTCACCCCGTAATTATCCAGCGTGCCACTGAGTTTGATCAGGCGGGTGCTACTATCGAGGTCACTGTACTGGAGCCGCATGAGGTTTGTCTCCCTGTGGAAAACTCAAATCTTGCCAGCTACGTAATCCAACACGTCGATCTTCGTCAGGATTCCGACCGGTCTGCTGCTTTCCACAACAACTAACGCGTAGCCTGCCGTCAGCGAGGGCATGGTCTCTTCAATGGTGGTGTCCGGCGGAAAGATCGCACCGGCATCTTGCACCAGGGGGTCGATGGGTTCTTCGTGGCTATGGTCATGTTTTTCAAGCATGTGATTGAGCAGATCCACCTCTTCCAGCATGCCGACCAATTCCCCGCCTGAGCCAACCACGGGCACCTGAGAGACTCCATTCTGATGCATCACTGTGACCACTTTACGGATGGAATCGCCCAACGCCACCGTGTGAAGCTCCTTATCAGGTTTGGCTCGCAACAGATCGCCCAGCGTGGTCTCACCGAATTCTGTGGTCAGGAAACCAAACTCGCGCATCCACTTATCGTCGTAGAACTTCGAAAGGTAGCGCGAACCTGAGTCGGGGAAGATCACAACAGCCAACCGATCCCCGGATAATTTCCTGCAATACTTGATCGCTCCTGCCAGCGCCGAGCCGGAGGAGCCGCCCGCAAAAATCCCTTCCTGACGGACAAGTTGTCTTGCCCAAAGGAACGACTCACGGTCCCCGGCGCGCTCGATCCAGTCCACAACAGAAAGGTCTGTGGCAGAGGGGAGGAAATCCTCACCGATGCCCTCCACCTTGTACGTTTTCGGGTACGCGCCGTCAGGAATCTTCCCGCCGCTCTGCCAGATCTCGGTGAGAATCGAGCCTTCAATGTCCACGCCTACAATTTTGATGTCTGGATTCCTGGATTTGAGATATCTGCCAACGCCCGAAATTGTCCCCCCTGTTCCCATGCCGATGATGACATCTGTCACGTGTCCCTCTGTCTGCTCCCACAATTCGGGTCCGGTGGTCATCTCGTGAGTCAATGGATTGTCCGGGTTGTGATACTGGTTGGCAAGGATGGCATTGGGAGTTTCACGTGCGAACTTCTTTGCCACTTCGTAATACGAACGCGGGTCTTCCGGCGCGACGGCTGTTGGTGTGATCACTACTTTTGAACCATAAGCACGCAGGAGCAAAATCTTCTCATTGCTCATCTTATCGGGCATAACAAAGATAGTCTTGTAACCCTTGAGCGCCGCGGCGATGGCAAGCCCCACACCCGTATTGCCGCTGGTTGCCTCGACGATCGTCCCGCCGGGTTTGAGTTCCCCTCGTTTTTCCGCCTGCTCGATGATATTTGCTCCTACGCGATCTTTCACCGAGCCGCCCGGGTTCATGAATTCCAGTTTTGCGTAGAGTGGCACTGGCAAATCGCGCGCAATACGGTTCAGCCTTACCAGCGGCGTGTTGCCAATCGCCCCCAGAATGCTGTCGAAGACTCGTTTTTCCTGCGAAACAGGTAACGCGGTCATTCTCGCTCCTTTGGTTATTTTTTACAATTATACACTCCCGGAAAATCATTAATTTTATGCCTGACAGGATGGGAAGGAGGTTAGTTACATAACGAAAAGGTGTTGGATCTCATTACAGAAAGTAATTACACCGCCTACGATTGTGAGTTTGTGGCATTAGCTAACGAATTAAACGTTCACTCGTGACAGCCGATAAACAATTATTGACACGTTTTCCAGAGCGGACAATATCGCTGGAGGAATTTGTAAAATAGAAGCTCCCGCCAAAATCTGGCGGGAGTTTTCTATTATCTTTCCTATTGCTTTTAGAAAGGGTTTGCTTCGCCTTCGCCTCGCAATGACACCATCAATAAACCGGCAAATCCTTATCTACTTCGCGTGCCCAGGCGTTGATGCCGCCTTTCAGGTTCTTGACTTTCTTGAAGCCGGCGCTTGTGAGTAATTCCAGGGCTCGAGTGGAGCGGTTTCCGCTTTTGCAGAAGAGGACCATATCCTCTGCGCTATCCAGCTCGGAAAGACGCGACGCCAGTTGGCCGAGTGGGATATTTGTCGCGTTCGGCAGGCGAGAAATTTCCAGCTCATGTGGTTCGCGAACATCGATCAGCTTAAGGTGATTGGTCTTCACGCGCTCAGCAAGTTCCTGCACTGTGATGTCCCAGCTTGCACCGGCAGAGCCTTCATCTTCATGATCGTGGCTTGGCACACCACAAAACTCTTCATAGTCAATCAGTTCCTTGATGTCGGCGTTCGGTCCGCACACGCGGCAATTGGGATTCTTTTTAAGTTTTACAAAATCGAAGGACATATCAAGCGCGTTGTAGAGCAGGAGCTTTCCGATCAAAGGTTCACCGATTCCCAGCAAAACCTTCAACGCTTCGGTTGCCTGAAGTGTCCCAATCGTTCCGGGGAGAACGCCAAGCACGCCGCCCTCCGCGCAGGAGGGGACGAGTCCGGGCGGCGGCGGCTCGGGGAAGAGACAGCGATAGCACGGACCTTCGTTGGCATAGAACACGCTCACCTGTCCATCGAAGCGATAGATCGAAGCGTATACATTTGGTTTGCCGAGAAATACCGCCACGTCATTGGTTAGGTAACGGGTCGGGAAGTTATCCGTCCCATCGAGGATGATGTCATAGTTTGCGGCAATCCGTAAGGCATTTTCTGATGTATAGGGCTCGTTGTAGACATCGATTTGAATATCAGGGTTCAGATCCAACAGTTTAACGCGCGCGCTTTCCACTTTCAGCTTGCCAACTGTGGATGTGCCATGGATCACCTGCCGCTGTAGATTGGATGAGTCCACCGTGTCGTAATCGACCAGCCCGATCCGCCCGATTCCTGCGGCTGCGAGGTATAACGCTACCGGCGAGCCTAGCCCACCGGTACCGATAATTAAGACCGATGAGTTCTTGAGCTTGCGCTGTCCTTCCAGCCCCACCTCGGGAATCAACAAATGACGTGAGTAGCGCAGGATCTCATCACGTGAGAGTTCAGGCAACATGGATACCTCCCGCAATGGATGGGATCAACATGATCTTTTCCCCTTCCTTAATCGGCGTGTCCACGCCTTGCAGGTCCTTGATGTTGTTCTCACCCACAAATAAATTGACAAATGGGCGCAGGTCTCCGCCGTCATTAAACAGGTGTGGCTTGAGCGAGGGGTATTGCGTAGTCAGATCGGCGAGCGCATCCGATATATTCGAACCACTGACATTCACCTCACTTTGACCGTTGGTGTAAGTACGCAACGGTGTAGGAATTCGTAAAACGGGCATGTAGATTTTCTCCTAATTTTTAACACTAAGTCCACTAAGTACACGAAGGGAAAAGGGTAGAGATTGAGTTTTCCTTTGTGACCGTTGTGTCCTTTGTGTTTAATGATTTACAACGTCTGTATCTGCTCTAGCAGTTTCTCGGCACGGGCAACACCGTTATTCACGTAACGAGCTTCTCCGCGCGTATCGAGCACAAACGTGGTTGGAACACTCATAACACCCCAGGCCTTGGCCAGGTCCGGTCGCTCTGTTGCATCGATTTCAACGACCGCTAATTCTTCACCCATCAAATGAGATACCTGATTGATGGCAGGGCGTTGGATGGTTTTGCAGGGCGCGCAATCTGGGGTGGTGAAATAGACCAGCACCGGTTTGTTCGGCGGGGTATTGAACAATGTAAAGACATTGTGGCGTGCGCGTATCAGCAAGCGCTGATTGATCATCCAGTATGCAAACGCACCCACCCCAATAATAACGATTGCCAGTCCAAAGCGCAACAGGATTTCGACGGTTGTCGTACTCACTGACTGGCTCCGACTTTGGGCTTCATACCCGGGAACGTCCCTGAAGGCGGTTGTTTTGTGAAACCGGGCAACTTAAAACGGCTCAGCCAGTAATAGACGGCGCAGCCAACACAGAATCCACCAAATGCATTCAATGCGGCAAGCGCGGCGACGAGCCAGACTAAGCTCCAGCCCAGTACACTCGCGCCGGAGAATAGAGCCAGGGAACCTGCCGTCATGAATAGGAATCCAAGAAATTGCGCGAAGCGGTGCGGCTCGGGGTTATCGTCCAGCACATCGGGTTTCATCCAGCCGCGCGGCTTGAGGACATGCTTATATACAAAACCGAACCCGGGTGCCTTCAACAACGAGCCAATTCCCATGACCAGCGCGACAAATGCCGCGAGTACCGGCAAGTCCAGAATAAACGCCAAAATATTGAGCGAAATGATAAAAAGTTGATTCGCTTTTAGAGCAGAGTGATCTACTTTTTTAAGAGTTTGAGTCATATGAAAGTCCTATACAATTTCTATTTTTTCTTCTTCGTATTTGGAACGATCTTCCAACAATCGCCAGGAGCGGTTGTTTACAGCCCTCCCGTTATCCACGCGCGTAATGATGTAGGAGAAAAAGGGCTGTGCCCATTCACGGTCATATTCGGAGGGGATGTTTGGGCTATCAGGATGAGAGTGGAAAACACCGATCAGACTCAGCCCAAGCTCATCCGCTTTCAATTCTGCCTGGAGATAATCCTCCGGGGTGAACAAGAAGCGATTATGCCGCGCGCCATCCTCGCGCGAATTCGCCAGCGCCAGAATCTCTTTGACCTCGCCCGCTTCGCCGATCAGAAATCCTGCTCCTTCTTCCGGATAGGCTTTTTCTACGTGCGTGTTCATCTGCTCGATCAAATGAGCCGGCACAACCAGCATTACTTTTGCTCCCACAGGGATTTGTCGCTCAGGTACTTATAGCCCGCATCGGGGAAGAGGGTGACTA
>JAICRQ010000297.1 GCA_025966435.1 Anaerolineales bacterium
TCCATCCATAACTTACGCGCGTTAATTCGCCTAATGGAGCAAATTAGGGTTTCCATTGTGGATGGTACATTTGAATCCAGAGTACCTGAGCTGCTTAGCCAATGGCGCGGGAATGCGGAAAGAGAAAGAAAGGTGGAGAATGGTTAATGGATCTTGGAGAGAACAATGTCGGTAATGAATTTAGATAAATTGGAAGTATGGGTTAGAGCGAAGGATTTTGCTGTAGCTCTTTACAAAGGAGTTGTTCCTTACTTGTCCCCTGAAGAGAAGTGGAACTTAACTCAACAACTAAAACGAGCAGGTCATTGACCGAAGTTCAAAGCCACTTAGCTCTTGCCCATGAATTAGGGTATTTGCCAGAGGAAATTTATCAACGTATGACCTTGGAAGCTGAATCCATCGGTAAGCAGCTAAACAACTATATCAGTTATCTAAAGCGCTCCAAACAGGGTGACAAAGAATTTCCATCCAGCCATATTCTTCGTGAAGAGGACGAGGCTTAAGCTCTTGAGAATCCAAACGAATAAGAGTAGAACCATTAACAATTCTCAATCATCGATCCTCCATTAACCATGCTCCATTAACTATCCAACTATGACTTTTTTACAATCTTTCCTCCTCGGCACCATTCAAGGTTTGACCGAATTTATACCTGTCTCCTCTACCGCACATCTGCTGATCGGGCAGCGGCTGCTGGGTATCCCCTCCAACGGCAAAATCTTTTCATTCCATGTGATTATTCAACTGGGCACCGTGCTGGCGCTGCTTCTCTTCTTTTGGAAAGACATTTGGGCGATTGCGCGGGCATTTTTTGTGGGGATTTGGCATAAAAAGCCATTTGAAACGCATGAGGCGCTTCTCGGTTGGCTGCTGGTCGTTGCCACAATTCCTGCACTGATCGTAGGATTCTTATTTAAGGATATGATGGACGTCTTGTTTCGCAACCCTATCCTCGTTGCCGGGATCCGTCTCAGCACGTCTGCCATTTTGCTTGCGGTAGTGGAATATTTTGGGCGGCGTGAGCGAAAGTTGGATTCTGCCTCATGGATGGACGCGTTCGCCGTGGGCATGTTTCAGATCATAGCTATTTTCCCGGGCGCCTCGCGCTCCGGCTCTACCATCGCTGGTGGCATCGTCCGCGGTCTGGACCGTCCTTCTGCCGCGCGGTTAGCGATGCTTATGTCTGCCCCACTTCTGATCGCTGCAGGCGCTTATGAAACACTGAGTGTGATCCAATTAGATGGCACAAAAGAGTTTTTACCCTATCTTGCAGTCGGGTTCATTACGGCTGCCATCGTCGGCTGGTTTTCCATTAAGTGGCTGCTGAGATTCTTACAGAGACATTCTTTGTACATCTTTGCCGCATACTGTGCTGTGGCTGGTTTACTTTGCCTCACGTTCAGTCTTTCGTAGGGACTTACAATGGATAAGAAATCCCTCCTCCAACGTCTCGTGGAAACTGAATCGCCCTCGCATCAGAAAGCTGCTGTGGACCGCGTCGGTGCGATCGTCGCAGAGCAGACGCGTACGCTGGGCGCGCAAGTGGAGGTCCTCCCAAACGATAAGACTGGCGATCATATCCTGGCTCGTTTTTCTTCTTCTCCCACTTCTTCTGGTTCTATCCTGCTTCTCTGTCATATGGACACAGTCTTTCCGCTGGGCACGATCGATAAATTTCCGTACAGGGAAGTGGGGGGAAAGATCATGGGCCCCGGCACACTCGATATGAAGGCAGGAATCGTCATTGCTCTTGCCGCTATAAAAGAAGCATTGCAATCCGGGCTCACGCGCCCCGTCACCTTGCTATGCACATCTGATGAGGAGATCGGCAGCCACACCTCACGGGAGCACATCGAACGGCTCGTAAAGGAAGCCGCGCTGGTGCTGGTGCTAGAAGGTGGTCTGGTGGACGGCGCTCTCAAAACCTGGCGAAAAGGTGTGGGCGAATTCTGGGTGCGGACGAAAGGACGCGCCGCGCATTCCGGCGGCGACCATGAAAAGGGACGTAACGCCATTGAGGAAATGGCACACCAGGTGCTCGCGATTCAGAAGCTGACGGATTATTCAAAACAGACAACCCTTAACGTGGGCGTCATTCAGGGCGGGACTGTGTCCAACGTTGTTCCTGAAGAAGCCCTCATTCAAGTAGATGTACGCGTGATGCAGCCGGGCGAATGGGAGCGACTGGAAACAGAAATGAATCAACTCAAGCCAGTACTTGATGGCACATCCATCGAGATTTCCGGCGGGTTGAATCGTCCGCCAATGCCGTTCGATGAGCGGATGAAAACTACGTTTGAAAAAGCCAGGTCCATTGCCGCGCAGATAGGCATGGAGCTCAAAGCCGGCGGCACGGGCGGCGCCTCGGATGCAAATTTTGTCGCCCCGCTCGGCATCCCTGTGCTAGATGGACTCGGCGCAGTGGGCGAAGGCTATCACTCGGACCGCGAATACATTTTTGCCAAGAGTCTGGATGAGCGTGCAAAGCTGGTCGCGGCTCTGTTACAAAATTGGTGACAAGCATGTCATTGCGAGCGAATTTTGCGAAGCAATCTCGTCTAAATCAAAAAGTACTCAATCTAAAAAATTTATGGTTTGATGCGAGGAGATTGCTTCGCCCGTATCCTTCGGCTGCGCTCGACGAATACCTGTTCCGCTTAGGATGCCCTCCTCGCAACGACATTTTTCTTTTTCTAATTTCTTCTTTCCTCCTCTTTTCCTGTTCTCCATCTACCCCTTCCACGATGCCTCAACTTGTTTCGGTCTACGCCACCTCCGCTGCGCAGCCCTGGCTGCCGGAGGTCTATGCGTGTGCGGGAAGCTCTGCTGTAATCTCGCGTGTGGATGATCCGTCCGCCGCGGACATCGTCTTGCGAATCGGGGAGCCCTCATTCCTGGATTCGCCCGCGTTTCAGATCGATGCAGAAGAAATTCTAATTGTCACACACCGCCAGAGCCCGATTCAGAATCTAGAACTTGAAACAGCGCGCCTCTTGTTCACGGGACAAGGAGACCCATCCGTGCAGGTGTGGGTCTACGCCTCTGAGGAGGATGTGCAGGAGGTGTTCGATCGGGTCGTCATTGCAGGAAGTCGTATAAGCCCATCCGCATGGCTGGCGGTTAACCCGCAGCATATGTCTGATACTTTGGTAAATGAACCCAACACTGTAGGCGTTCTGCCGCGGCGTTGGAAAGTAGGCGATGTGCGTGAGATCTTTTCTGTTGCTATTGTGCCTGTTTTAGCAATCACCCAATCAGAACCGCAGGGTGTAATTCAGGAAATCCTTGCCTGCCTGCAAAAATAAAACATAAGACCGGCTTGATGCCGGTCTTATGTTTTCTACCGAAGTGCTATGTGTTCCATGCTGCCATTCACATAACTCTGTATCGAGTCACCCACGCGTAAACGAGGATCGCTTTCATAAATTTTGCGAACCGTGTCAAACTCCGGGACATCTTTGGCTGTGAGATCGGCGAGCTGGTCCAGCATCGACAGGTCATCCGGCGGGAGGGTCTCATACTCGGTCAGGATTATGCCCCAGCAGTCCCAGGGGAGAAGTTCCATCTTGTTGAGGGCGGCAACATCGCGCAGGAAATCGCCCTTGACGAAATCCATCCCGTGCATGTCAAAGATGCCGAAATGATCCGGGTTTGCCTGCCCGCCCCGGCACATCTTCCACGCGGCACCGCCGACGAGGAACTGGTCGCGTGGCACATCGAGGGTATTAAAAGTTGTCTTCAAGATATTTTGCTGCACCTCATCCAGTTGCGCATCCACGAATATCCAGCGCTGCTCGGCTGCATTCCAGTACTCGCAGACCCAGTGATCGATATAGAGGCTTGGATCGAAGTACGTGGCAAATCCACAGCGTGGGCGGGCGGGTATGCCTTTGGACTGCAGCATCGAAGCAAGGATCAACGAGAAGTCACGGCAGTTGCCGACGACCTTTTTCTCATTTGATCTTGGTGTAGTGAGTGGGCCTGGGTCCAGCTCGAGCATGCGACTCAGACGGCGCTCCATACTGCGTAGCTGCACCTCTGCTTTGCGCTCTTCAGAGAGGTGCAAGCCATAACTCTCTCCCCAGAAGACGTGAACGATCAAGCCCTGGACGACTTTTACCAGGGAAGGGACGTCGGAGGGCAACTCCGCATAAAGGTGCGCGTAGGGACCAGGATCTGTCATCTTGCCGTACTGAGCAAAGTAAGTAAGATCAGACATAGAATTCTCTCCTTTTCCACAAGATTTCAAGGATGTTGATCTCTTATACAGCCTCCCGCAGGGGGAGAGTCAAGTCTTTGATACATGTATTTGACTTATAATCTGGGCAACCAAATGTGAGGCGAGTATCTATGAAAACTCCACTCTGGACTCCTTCCGAGGAGCGCAAACGAGATACAAATATCACCCGCTTTATCCAAGAGATTAATGCCCGGCATACCTTAGATCTGGAATCCTACCCCGAACTTTATCAATGGTCGATCGAATATATTCCGGATTTTTGGGCAGCAATTTGGGACTTTGCGGAGATCAAAGCCTCCCAGCCATTTACCCAGGTCATTGAAGACCTGACGAAATTCCCTAGCGCAAACTGGTTCCCTGGCGCGCGCTTGAACTTTGCAGAGAATCTGCTGCGTTACCGAGATGACCGGCTCGCGTTCATCTTCAAAGGAGAAACGCAATCGTCAAAACAAATGACGTATAGGGAGCTGCACGATTCTGCTGCACGACTCGCTCGCTCCTTGCGTGAAACTGGTGTGGTCGCAGGAGATCGGGTGGCAGCTTATATGCCCAACCTGATCGAGACAGCAATCGCCATGCTGGCAGCGACCAGCCTCGGCGCGACCTGGTCCTCATGCGCAACCGA
>JAICRQ010000066.1 GCA_025966435.1 Anaerolineales bacterium
CAGGTAACCGGTAGGAACCGTTTACCGAAGTTTGACCATCGTAAGCTAATGAAAGATAAAACGCGGATGGCTTGCCATGATACCGGTATTCGGTAAAGCGATTCTTGCCTGGCGAAGCCTCAACACCCAGAGCCAGCCAGCCTTCCTGCCATTGCACCGCAAAGCAAAATGGCGGAGGGGTGAAGAACCAATCATCGCGACCCGGCAAAGGCACACCCATGAGATCGATGGTGGCGTTTGACTCTGGAGGAAGGTAGTTGTTCTCGGCAGTGTTTGGCTCCGCATTGAACACGGACGAGAACCGCTGCCCGGACCAGAAGAATCCGGAACCCCAGCGCGGCTGCCCGGAATAATAGCCGCCGAAGTAATTCACTTCTGCCAGTTGTCCGTTTCCCTCAACTTCCACATGATAGGTGAAGCGCTCTGGAAAGCAGCGGATACGGTATTGTTTCGCCTTCCACAAGGAACTTTCGACATGAAGCAGAAAGGTCGTGACGCCGGGCTGTTCATCCACTTCCCAGGTTCCGATCTTGACTGTATCGTCACGACCGTGCAGGGAATGCACACTCGATAAAACGAACAGATCAGCCAGCCAGTCGCCTTGCGCAGACTCTACGCGCACAAACGGCCGGTCCTCGAGGAGAGTCAAGCGGTATGTGTCCGAAGCAAATCGGCGAGAATCTTTGTCACTCCTCGCAATCATCTCAATAGATTCCTGTATGAATCGATGATCTGTTTTTCTTAGCGACCAGCTAAGCCTGAGAAATTAAACCCTTCAATGAAATATCGTTGGAAGACAATGAAGACAATCAAGACCGGCAACATCACCATCAGGCTGGCAGCCATCAGCCAGTGCCAGGCGGGAGAGCCACCCGCAGCCGCTTCGAACTGACGCAAGCCCAACTGCAGCGTGTACCACTTCTCGCTCTGCAAGTAGAGCAATGGTCCCATAAAATCCTGCCAGGCACCCTGAAATGTAAAGATAGCGACGACCGCTAACGCTGGTTTTGTCATAGGCATGATGACGCTCCACCAGATGCGCAACTCCCCGGCGCCATCGATCTTGGCGGCATCCGTAAGATCCTGCGGGATACCGCGCATGAACTGGCGCAGAAGGAAGATGTAGAATGCGCTGCCGGTAAAGGCGGGGACGATCAAAGGCAAAAACGTATTGGTCCATACCTTGGAGCCCATGAAGCCAAACGCTGGCAGGTTGGCGAACAGGACAAACTGAGGGATCATGGTGACCACACTGGGCAGCATCATGGTTGCCAACACAACAGAGAATAAGGTGTCTCGTCCTCGCCAGCGCAAGCGGGAAAAGGCATACGCCACAAGAGAAGAAGAAATCACCTGGCCGATCACGGATGAGACGGTGATGATCACGGTATTGAGAGTCCACTGCGGCCACATGCCGAAACTAAAAGCATCAACGTAATTCTCCCACGCCAGG
This sequence comes from Anaerolineales bacterium, assembly GCA_025966435.1. Taxonomy (GTDB): domain Bacteria; phylum Chloroflexota; class Anaerolineae; order Anaerolineales; family Villigracilaceae; genus Defluviilinea. Next base: position 1,454 of record JAICRQ010000066.1, read on the forward strand.
CGGGTTGGGATCCAACGAGTCCCTACAAGGTCTTGTGCTTCCTTAAGGGACGTCGAAATCATCCATAAGAGCGGGATGATGAACAGAATGCTGACTCCCAGCAGGAGCAGGAGGGTGATTATTTTCCCAAGTGACCAGTAGGAACGCTTGAAGAATGCCTGATCCTGGAAGACCGATTTGTTCGCTTTCACAACAGAAGTTGTCATGACTGCCTCCTCAACTTTCCTTATCGTTCCGTTTCATAATGAACCCAGCGTTTTGCCAGCCAAAGCTGGACAGCGGTGATGATGAGGATGATGAGGAATAAGACCCACGCCATGGCTGATGCATATCCCATCTGAAAACCGCCCTGGCCGATCTTCCCAAACGCGCGATCATACAGATACAGTACATAGAACAGCATGGACTGACCCAGCTCACCCACAGGAGCGTTTTTTGATCCGATCAGAATAAAGGCGGTCGTAAAAATCTGAAATGTGCCAATGATGCCTGTTATGACTTCAAAGAATATTGTGGGCGAGAGCAGGGGCAGAGTGATATACCTGGTCTTCTGCCAGCCATCGGCGCCATCAATGTCAGCCGCCTCATAGAGTTCCCTGGGAATCCCCTTCAGCCCCGCCAGAAAAATTAAGACATTACCCCCGATCCACCACATCCCCATCAACACCATTCCAGGCTTTGTCCAGGCGGGATCCACAAACCATCCCGGGCCCCGGATACCGAATGTCGCCAGGGCGGAGTTGAACAACCCGTTCGGGGCAAGAATAAATTGCCACAGGAAGATAGCAGCTATCCCGGACAATACATTTGGCAGGTAGATGATCGTTCGAAAAAACTTGCCTCCAGGGACATCTGAATTGAGCAGCATAGCTAATGAGATGGCGACGAACATCACTAGAGGTGTCTTGACGATTACCATCCAGAACGTATTAGACAAGGACTTGTAGAAAAGTGGATCGTCGAAGAATAAATTCTGGTAATTATCGAGCCCAATCCACCTGGGATCCGCGATGATGTTATATCTTGTAAAACTCGTGTAAAGAGAAAACAACATCGGCCCGACCAGGAACAGGAGAAATCCTATGATCCATGGCATGGCGAACAGCCAACCCATCAGCTCTTCTCTTAAAGCAGGGCGCAGAAGCGGTCGACGCACAAGTGGTTGATCCACAACGGAAGCAGCCTTCATGATGCACCTCCAGGTTGTCACAGAAGTAGGGCGACGCGCCTAGCGTGACAGGCACGTCGCCCCTATAGATTTAAAGACGCGAAAGACTACTGTATAGCGTCTTCAACGGCCGCCTGGGCCTGATCGAGCGCTTCTTGCGGACTCAGTTCACCTGTCCAAACTTGCTCGAGAACCAAATCGAGTTGCTCATTCCAGTTCGGGTACGCAGAGACGAACACGCCACCGGTGCTGTTTTGCAAGGCCTGATCTACCACTTCCCAACCGGGGCTAGCCGACAGCACGGGATCCGTAGCCGCAATAAGGTTGGTTGGTTGTGCCTGCGTATCACGTGCCCACGAAGCCTGACCCTCCGGACCCGTCATGCACTTAATAAATTCCCAGGCAGCTTCAGGATTCTCTGCACCTGCTGGGATGGAGAGCGAGAAACCACCACTCCAGTTGGCCGGTCCTGCGTCTTCGTCATAAGGAAGTGTAGCGATGCCCCATTCCATGCGCGGGTCATCATTGGTAACCTGAAGATCAGCGTTGGCATCAGCCCGCGGGCGGTAGAATTCCAACTGGCTGTTATAGCCAAAGATGTCCACGAACATGGCTACACCATTGCCCATGAACAAGTCATTGGGCGGAGCACCGAATTGGGCTCTGTAATCCTGCAACGCCTGCCAGCCACCGTAGCGGTCAACCCACATCTTGATCCATTCCAAGGTCTCTGCTGCTTCCGGCGAATTGATAACCGGATTGCCTTCGGCGTCAATCAACGGAGCACCGTTGAGATATGCCCAGAATGGGTTGAAGCCGGCATTCCAGAGCGGGAAGAAGGCGATGCGATCATAGGTGCCATCTGCATTCTTCTTATCCAGCGCGTCGGCATATTGCAAAAGTTCATCCCAGGTTTCCGGCGGATCGTTGGGATCGAGGCCGGCTTCCTCGAAGAGTTGCTTGTTCCAGAACAGGACGCGTACATCGGTCTCGAAGGGGATACCATAGGTCTCACCTTCGTAAAGGGATTGGTCCCAAGCCCAGTCGTAGAACTGGTCGCGCGTGATTCCATCGCGGTCCGCGAATTCCTGCAGGCTCATGTAGACACCATCCGCGGCATCTCTCGGCAGGGTGGGGCGATCCGAAACGATCACATCCGGCATGCCGGAGCCAGCCGCCACCGCGGCGATATTGGCCGTCCAAATATCACCAAATGGCTTGACTGTATCTGTTACTGTGATATTGGGTAAATACTGTTGACAGATTGCCTTAATACGCTGGACACCGTTCCGGCGAACCGGTGAAGCCCAGAAATGCCAAAGCTCTATCTCTCCAGATACATCAGGATTGTATGTCACCTGACCCGGTCCGGGTGTGGAAGTGATTTCAACAAAGACGGTCTCTGGAGTGGCAGTTGGTCCCGCGGGCTCTGTCGGTGGCGGTGCTGAGGTCTCCGTCGCGGGAGGGGCGCCACAGGCTGCCAGCATTCCCACGATGATCAAAACACATATCATCCCCCAGAGGCGATTTTTAACGCTCTTCATGTTCCTTCTCCTTATTATAGAAATTTGATGGACCACGTTTGCACGGGCTGACTAAATGTTTATGTGCGAAGCCCGGGCAGTAAACACTTCGTGTCTGTTTTTATTTGCGCATCACCTCCTTGTACTGCTAAAGTCCGCGCTTGGCTTTGAATGCCTGGTTCGGGTTTGACAGAATTTGACTATATACGGTTGCGACCGCTCCCATCAGGCTGGCATCATTCAGGTAGGTCGCGACGACAATATCTGCTGCTTCGCGTGGCCAGCGAAGCGCCCGCTCTTGTACCGTTTTTTGAATCGCGGGCAGCAAAAATTCATGAGCCTGGGTGACATATCCTCCCAACACCACCTTCTTTGGATTGAAGGTATTAATTAAATTTGCCAATCCAACACCCAGGTAATACCCGGTCTCCTCAAGAGAATTCAGCGCCACCAAATCTCCTTTTCGGGCTGCTTCTACCATAAGGGGAATCGTAATTCTTTCGAATCCATCTCGTACAACTTCCGCCAATTGGGATTCTTCCCCATCCAGAATTGCTTCGCGGGCGCGGCGAAATACCGCCAGGGCGCTTACGTATGTTTCCCAACAACCACGGCTGCCGCAATTGCATTTCGGTCCATCCGGGTTGATCGTCATGTGCCCTACTTCACCTGCCAGGCCAGAGGTTCCCGCCATAATACGCTGGTGGAGGACGATCCCCGCGCCTACTCCCGCCGTAATATTTATATACAGCACGTACTCACTATCGCGTGCCGAGCCGAAATAACTTTCGGCGAGCGCCGCCATATTGGCTTTGTTGTCCACGTAAATAGGGATGTCAAATTCATTCTCCAGCCATTGCTTGACTGGTACATCACTCCAACGCATGTTCGGGGCAAAGAGCAATACGCCGCTGGACACATCCACCAGCCCCGGCAGGCTCATTCCCAAGCCCAGAACGTGACGGCTTGTTTCCCTGGCTTGTTCGCAGGCTTGTCCGATGAGTTGTGCAACGCTGTTCAAGATTGACTCTGGCTCGTCGTTATCCCCAAAATCTACTTCCTGGCGCCAGAGAACGTGAGCAGCAAGGTCGGTTAGGATCACAGAACCAAACTTGACTTCGATCTCCGCGCCAATGATGCAGCCGGCATCGGGGTCCAGCTGGAGTAAAATCGACGGGCGACCGGCGCGTATGGATTGAAAGCCGGTCTCACGCACGAATCCGTGCTCGATCAGCTCTCGGACCAAACGAGTGATCGTCGCCCGGTTCAAGCCCGTGAGCTCTGCCAGAGCCGCGCGCGAGATCGGCGCATTCTGACGCAGGTGCGTGAGAACGGTGGAGAGGTTGATCTGGCGTAGAGATTCCTGGTCACCGACAAATTCGTGGTCTGTATGTTTCATATAATGATAAAATGTGGAAGATAATTGCTTTCTGCAATCAATTAAATAATACGACTTTTAAATCCCGTTGTCAATAGGCAAAGTGAGGTTGGAATGAAGAAATATGATGAAGTCCAGCGTTTTCTGATCGAAACGCAGCCCAATCACTTGCGATATTCCCCGGCGCGCCTCCAACCCATCCAGGCAAAGCCCGGCAATCCCAGCGTGGACGTGCCCCGGCTGGGACAAATCCTCCAGGGAGTTGCCGTCTTAAATGAAACCATCGCAATCCAGTCTCCTGAACATTGGGAAAATACGGTGCTAAGTCTTGACGAATCGGTGGATGCTATCCTGCCGGTGAGCATCCCAGCCTACCCCACCGAGGTGTGGAACTCCCATCCGCAGGCGCTGGTGGAGCGCGGTTTACCCGTCATCTTCTGGTCGCTGCTGGATTATGATGAACCGGATTTCTGGCGCTGGGCTGCGCGCGACATGCTTCACACGTTAGGCGTCGATGTGCATCTCGTTCGGAATAGACACGAAGGGATCGCGCTGCTGAGAGCGCTGGCACTGAAGCGCTTTCTGCGCGACAACCGGATGGTCGTTATCGGGGAGCAAAACTTCCCGTGGAACGCGCATGCCGTCGGCGACCGCGTGACCCGCCAATTGGGGACGGAGGTGATCGTTCGTTCTCTGGAGGACATGCGTGGTCGCTATACGAGGTTTTCGGCAGAGGACATCCAACATGTGCGCGAAACCCGCCTTGCTCACCGCTACGAGGCAGGAGGGGTTCGGATAGAGGAGCTGGATCAAGCCATCCGCACCTATCTTGCTATTCGCGATATTCTGGAAGAAGAACGCGCCTTGGGCTTCGGGGTCAATTGCTTCGGTGATCTGATCATCCGCGGCGGGCGAGATACTCCCTGCCTGGCGCAATTGTTGCTGCGCGAGGAAGGGTATATTGCATCCTGCGATGGAGATTTCATTGCCATGACAGGCATGATTCTTGCCAACTTTTTCCTGAACAAACCCGCGATGATGTCGAACCTGTACCCGGTTTCGTACGTGGGCGCGCTGACGGATCACTTCGGCGAACCACTCTCGCCTGGTGAGGAGTACCCGCGTTCCGAGTGGCGGAACTTTGCACGCCTGGCACACTGCGGCTACGTGGGCGTTGTCTCTCCCGAGATGACACCGAGCGGAAAGACGTATTTGCGCAGCTGGGGTGGAACGTACGAAATCAAGCGCGATGGGCGCGGCTGTGGCGTGGATGGTGATTTGGCAGGCGGTGAGCCGATCACGGTCATCTCTCTGGGGTCCGATATGAAACGGCTGATGATTGCGCAGGCACGTGTTGCCGAAACGACACGTCATCCACATCTTCCCCATTGTGAAGCGAGTGGCTTGCTCGAGTTCCGTGACTTAGCTGGCTTCGAGGAAGCAGTCTCGCGTGACCATGTAGTAGTTATTTATGGCGACCATCAACGTGACTTCGAGATTCTGGCTGGGGTTCTCGGATTGGAAGCAAAAATTTTCTAAGGTGATGAAAAATCTATAGGTGCGGCAATGGGAGTTTTTGTTGGGTTGGATATCGGCGGAACAAAGATCATGGTCGCCGCGGCGGATCGTGAGGGGAATATCCTCCGGCGAGCGCGAATGGATACATCCACAAGTCTGGACGAAGACCTGACCAACATCAATAATATGATCGTTGAAGTCTCCGGGGAAGATGAGATCCTCGGCATGGGCGCAGCAATCGGAGGTCCGCTGGATTGGGAACAGGGAATTGTCTCTCCTCTGCACCAGCCTGCCTGGCGAAACATTCCCCTCAAAGGGATGATGGAAGAAAAATGGGGCTGTCCGTTCTATGTGGACGTTGATACCAATGTCGCCGCGGTCGGAGAGTACCGTTGGGGAGAAATCCTGGCAAAACGCTTTCTGTACATCACCCTCAGCACTGGCATGGGTGGAGGGTTCTTAATCGACGGCAGAATCTATCGCGGGCAGGCTGGCGCGCATCCTGAAGTCGGGCACCAGTCCATCCATTTTCGATCCTCAAACATATCAGCGGTTCATTGTGAATGCGGCGCGCCTGATTGCCTGGAGGCGCTGGTCTCGGGCAATGGCATCCGCCGCATCTATGGCAAGCCAGCCGAGAATTTGAGTCCGAAGGAATGGGAAGAAGTCGCTTACAACCTGGGACAGGGACTGCGCAATATGGCCTCTCTCTATGCCCCGGAACTCATCCGCATTGGCGGAGGAGTGGCGGTGGGAGGAGGAGAAAAATTCATTCACGCAGCCAGGAAGGTGATGGAAGAACACCTGAAACTGGTTCCCGCTCCTCAAGTGGAATTGAGTCATCTGGGATATGACACGGCTCTGCGAGGCGCGATAGCAATGGCACTGCCATAGGGCAACCACAAATCTCGCGCACACTTTCCTCATCACTGCTGGAACGCCCATGCCGCATAAAGAAAATTGTTGTTTTATCGCTCAAGCTTCTTTTCTCCATGCCTCGGCTCCACAATGCTCTGCAACTTGACTGTTAACAAAACGAAGAATATCAATTGTTTATCGCTTAATCGATTTTCCAGATTGATCCGTAATGTTCCATTGTAGCCGTCCTACAACCTTATCCCCCTCAGCAATTAAATCTTCAATCGTTACCTTTAGCTCTAATCCAGATTGTCATGAATGTAAGACAATCTGCTTAAATTCATCCGGACCGTCAATATCCATCTCGGGTGGCTTCTGGTGATCGATATAATCGAGTGAGAAGATCAAGTCCACCTCAGATAAATCACCCATGTTTAAAATCTCAACGATCTTTTGCAGGATCGCTCTGTTCTGCTCTGATCTTTGGCTATTGATCATCGCTACGGATTAGTCTAGTTAAGTCAATCTACGGTTTGGCGTCACATCCAGCAAATTCAAAGCTTTGGCGTTTAATGTATTCAGATAAAGAATAGGAGATGCGGCAGCCGCCGAAGGAGTGGTGCTCCAAGCGCGATCAAGTGCGGACAGTTTTTCGATACTGACTCCCGATTTGCGAGTTAGTTAACGTGAATTAAGAGGCATATGCCACTCTAAGACCATGTCATTGACTGGCTCTTCCCTGGAAGTACCGACATATTGAAATCCACACTTCAAAGCAATCCGTTGCGATGCCAAATTATCATGTGAGGTGATAATCACCAGCTTCTTCAACGAAGTATGACTCAGGACGTAGGATTGCAGCAGGTAGAGTGCCTTCGTGCCATACCCATGACCTCGCATTTGTGTACGAAAGAGATGGTAAGCGACCAGACTTTCCCCCGTGTGGATATTCATATCATGCAGCAGGATTTGACCGAGCAGTTCCCGATCGAGGAAGATTGAAAAATACAGAATATCCTCTCGGCGTTGGGCTTCCGAGACCCAGTGTTCCATTGAATCTCTGACGTCCGAATCGATCAAGATAGACCGCAGAAGGTCCAGGTCGGATGACCCGATGCTCACCTGGTCTTGACGATAGGATTGCGAGGTATAGAACGTCATATATGATCCACACCACAAAGCTGAGATTTATATTTTAGCTGCTACGCGAGGAAATCATTTCTTAATGACTCACGATAGACCACCGGCAACGTGGCGATTTACATAAGCAAACTTCAAGAGTTGTCTCGTCGTAATAATCAGCAGTGACTTCCTCATTCGCGCGAATTTGACGCAGCGCAACATATTGAGTCGAATTGGCACAACGTGAAATATCAATCGCGTTTGGCTCACACGAGTGATTGATATAGTAATGAAACAGTTTCGGCGTCACGATAAATACGTTCTCAGCCAATGTTTCCTGGTTATACATCTCGGCTGCCAGTTGCAATTTGTCAGGTTGCCGATCCTCCGCTCTAACGATAAGTCCTCCTGTGACCAGCATCAGCAATTCACCCGCATCGATATCATGCGTGGCAAACGTGCCAATCCCATGAATGGGAGACATGCGCAACACAAGCCGACGATCAAACCACATCGTGATTGGCTCAGTTTGGTAATTCATAACCGTACTCCCATGAGACAGCTTCTTGTCATGTCGCAAAAAACGCTGCCTCCGGCAGCGTACTTTCGAGGTGCTCCAACAGGGTAGCATCAGTGACAATACCCATCAAATCCAGCGCCAGCAAGACCGCGCCGGCGGCTGGCTCAAACTGGCTCTGGATTGCGCATACATCCGGGGCAGACTCTCGTACACGCTCGATGAGCGCATTGCGCAATAGTGGCGAAGGATGGCGCAGAACCCCGCCTGTCAGCACCAGTGTAAACGGCGTTCCCAGTAACCCCACCTTTCGCGCCGCAGCGATCGTATAATCACCCAGAGCTTTACCATGCGAAACGACGATCCGGCGCGCCGCGGCATCGCCGGCATCCGCGGCATCGAACAACTGGCGCACGAGCTGACGCCTGTTCTGAGGACGCGGAATGTCGCGCCCTGTCATCCGGTGCAATACCTCTTCGACGTTAGATGCATCGAAAGCCGCGAGAATTCGTTCGGTAAGGAGCGTCGGCGGATCGATCCCCAATTCGGCGCGATACACAGCGCGCAGTGCTTGCGAACTCAGTTCGTCGGCGCCTTGCACTTGCTGCCAGAAGCTACTGTGCCAGATACGGCCATCGGGATGTCGCGCGCCGACCGCTGCTCCCGTACCGCAAGCGACAACCACACCGGTGCCATCGGGTGAACCAGCGCGCAGCGCGCCCATGGCATCATTGACCACTACAATACGCCGACCGTAGCCTTGTCCGCGCATCGCCTCTTCGAGCAGCTCAAAATCCTCCGGCCAGTCGGCGCCAGCCAGGCTGAATGCACCGACGCTTAACTCGGGAGACGGAATGCCTGCTTCATTTAATGCAGCACCCACAGCGCGTTCGATCTCAGCGATGGCTGCGTCTGCCGACGTAGCGCCATAAATATCTCCGCAGCCGGCGCGGCCTGTGCCAAGGATCGCGCCATCATCACGCGCGACGAGCGCCAGCGTTTTGGTGTTGCCGCCATCGACTCCAAGCACAAACTTCATTGTCTATCTGTCCTGGGTTTAGAGACCATGCCACGCCGCCCGATCTGCCAGGACTGTTACATTCGACGCAGACTGAAGATAGGATGCCGGCACCTCGGGCGTTTGTGGTCCCTCAATAGCACGATGAAGGATTTGATATTTATGTGCCCCTGATACAAGGAGGAGCGTACGGCGAGCAGCCAGCAGCAAATCCATGCCGCATGTCAGTGCGTGAGGCGGTACCTGCTCCTCACCGCCCCAGTAACGCGCATTGCTTGCAATACTCTCCGGTGTCAGAGGGACGACCCGCGTGGGAGAATCAGGCAGCGACGGTGGTTCGTTGAACCCCAAATGGCCATTCGGACCCAGTCCTAGAATCGAAATATCGAAACCACCGGTCTCGCGCACTGCAATCTCATAAGTGCGACAGGAGTCCCATGGATCTGGGGCATCACCCACCAACCGGACGACATTTGTTTCCGCGATATCAAGTGGTTCGATGAAGGAACGATGCATCCAGCCGAAGAGCGACCGCTGGTCA
>JAICRQ010000508.1 GCA_025966435.1 Anaerolineales bacterium
ATATGTATTGAAGCTGATTTCCCAACCGGTCGAAGGGTCCTTGCTTGTAATGGCGGATCAGCGCAGAACGGTGCAGGCGTTGGTCAATTTGCTTTCGAACGCCGTCAAGCATAGCCCGGAACATGGCTCGATCCATATCAAACACGAAGTCATAGATAAGCAGCTTCGCGTGGAAGTCATCGATGAAGGCAGCGGCGTTCCGCTCGGGCAGCGTGGAAATCTCTTTCGACGGTTTGCCCATCTTGAGACAGCCAATGAACGCGCCCGGCAGGGTGCCGGGTTGGGACTCTCGGTCGTCAAAGAAATTGTGGAAGCACAGCAAGGCGAGGTAGGGATTACCGAGCAGCCAGAGGGCGGCACCTCTTTTTGGTTTACCCTGCCACTGGTAATTGAGATCGTAAAAGAATGAAGATTCTGGTTGTGGATGACGATCGGGTCGTTGCGGATCTGGTGATGTTTACAGTCCGGCGCGCCGGTTACGAAGCTGTCATGGCGAGTGATGCCGTGAGCACGTTGCGGCGCTGGCAGGAATACCAGCCCGATCTGATCATCCTGGATATTAACCTTCCTGGCACAACCCAGTTGAATGATGGCTTCGCCATTTGCCAGTACATCCGCCGGCAATCGGATGTCCCTATCATTTTGCTTACCGTGCGGGGCGAAGAAAATGACATTGTGCGCGGCCTGGAAGCCGGCGCAGACGATTATGTTTTGAAGCCATTCAGCCCGCGCCAGCTTATCGCGCGCGTCCAGGCTGTGTTACGCCGAGGGCGCACGGCCGAGGGTTCTCATCCTAGTGCAAAGCTATCCATCGACGGTCTCGAGTTCAATCCAAAACTCCGCTATGTATCCCTTACGAATGGGGAGACCAAAACCCTGACTTCTCTTGAAAGCCGTCTGTTGGAGTATTTAATGCTCAATGCTGGTCATATCCTTACAACCAACGATCTCGTCAGCGACGTCTGGGGCGCGAGCGGAGGCAACTCAGAGATGCTCAGGCAGCTCGTGCGCCGCTTACGATCCAAGATTGAGGATGATCCGACAAAACCTTTCTATATTCAGAATTTTCCAGGTCTGGGTTATGCGTTCCGACTGAAACGCTAACAGACTCACAATGGGGGAAAACCTGTAACCTCTTGTCACAGGTTCGTCACAGGGTTATCACTGCGCCCGTCACGCCTCACGGTTATCTTAAGGACGATAACAACACGCGAGGTGACAATGTCGATTCTTCTCGAAAACGTAAGCAAGCGATACGGACAGCAAACCGTCGTTAATAACGTCTCATTAGAGATCGAAGACGGAGAGTTTTTTGTGCTGCTCGGTTCCAGCGGCAGCGGAAAATCAACCATACTAAATATCATTGCCGGACTGGTCCCTGCCGATGAGGGACGTGTTTCGCTGCATGGGCGCGATGTAACGGACCTACCTACACAGAAGCGTAACGTGGGCTTTGTGTTCCAGAATTACGCCCTTTTCGAATACATGAGCGTTGCAGAAAACATCGAGTTCGGGCTTCAGATTCGGAAGGTACCGAAAAAAGAACGCCAGATGAAACGGGATGAGCTGCTGGAATTGGTAGGTCTTGTAGGATTAGGGGAACGAATGCCCAAGCAGCTCTCCGGCGGGCAGCAGCAGCGTGTCGCGCTGGCGCGGGCGTTAGCGTTGGAGCCGGATGTCCTCTTGCTGGATGAGCCTCTCGGTGCGCTGGATGCAAAGATCCGAACGGAACTCAGGCGATCTCTCAAAGCCATTCAGCAGCAGCTGGGGGTTGCAACCATTCTGGTGACCCACGATCAGGAAGAAGCCTTCGACCTGGCAGATCGAATCGGGGTAATGAGCTACGGACGATTGATCGAAGTGGGAACTCCGCGCGACCTTTATATGCATCCACAGACGGAGTTCGTCGCCTCCTTCCTGGGAACCGCGAACATTCTGCTTGGCAAGAACGAAAAGGAGCATATCCAGATCGGTCCACATGTCTTTGGGCTCACCAAAGAAGCCACCAAATTTAGCAGCGATGGCCGTGTCCAGGTGCTGTTCCGGCCAGAGGATGTTGCCTTAGCCTGCACGAAAGAAGAGCTGGACTGCACTCCACTCGGGCAAGGCGTGGTGACCAGCTTGGGCTTCAATGGACCGACAGAGCGCATTCGGCTGGAACTCCCATCTATCCCGGGCGTTCGAGCGATTGCTCCCTCCGTTCCATTTGGAAGCCAGAACATCCTCATCGAAGCCACCCGTCCCCCTGAGCAAGCCGCCGCCTTCCCTCTTTCCGTGAACGACAAAGCCTGGGTGGGCATACGGCGATTACATGCGCTTTCACACCCGGGTCTGAATTTCCTGGTGGTGACCGACGGCTCTCTGCGCAGCCAGTCGGCGTTGAGTTTGGGTGGGCATCTGGCACGAATGTCGCACGCGCGTATGACACTGCTGGGTGTGGGCAAGGATGAAGCACTGCTGGAATCGTATCTTCAGGATGCTCGCAAACAGCTCGGCAATGGTATGGCGTCGGTTCAAGTACGCACAGACCCCAGTCCCACCGCGAGCGCCGTCGCCAAGTCGATCCGGCAAAACCCGGTGGATCTTGTCATTGTGGGATGGAGACCTGTAGAAGGGCTGGGGTTTGCCGAGCAGATCCTCCAATCTGGCGATCATCATTTGCTGCTGGCGGCAAACCCCGGCGCGCGACTGGAAAAGGCGCTCGTCTGTGCAGCGAGTGGAGAGCCAGGGAAGGACGATGTACTGTTCGCAGGACGTCTGCTCCGCCATGTCGGCGCACAGGCAAAGTTATTAACGGTGATGAATGCAGTCTACAGCACGGATTACCAGCGCCAGCATGTGGAACGATTCATAGCAGGCGGCAAGCACAGCCTGGAGATGTTCGGTGTTCCCACCGAAAGCGAGATACGGATGGGAAATCCGCCAGCGGAAATCGTCGACGAAATACATAAAGGCGAGTTCGACCTTGTGATTCTCGGCGCTCCCTTACCCAACCGGGATGGACGGGTGTCCCTCACGAAGATC
>JAICRQ010000317.1 GCA_025966435.1 Anaerolineales bacterium
CCAATCGCAAGCTTCCCCAACAGCTGCCCAATGCACCGATTTTCCATAGACTGCAGGAATCGCTCGGTGTGTTTGCCACCGATTCTGTCACTTTGGAAGCCGACCTGGCTCCATTAAAGAGCTTCCTGGGAGAAGGAACCCAATCTCTGCTGATTCTGCCCCTCGTGAGCAGTGGTAATCTGCGCGCCCTGATTTTTATCCATCAGGATCAGGTGATGCGCTTTAGCCTTACAGAGATCGAGCTGGCGCGCACGCTTACGAATCAGGCATCCATTGCTTTGGAGAATGCTCGTCTGTATCAATCCACGCTTTCGACAGCAGAGCGCTTCTCTATTCTGAATCGGGCAAGCTATCAGGTAAGTACAAACCTTGACCCGGAACAAATCTATGCCGCGGTGCATAAAGCCGCGCAGCGCTTGATGCCGGTTGAGTCGTTTGTCATCAGCTTGCTGGATGAAGAGACAGATGAAATCGAAGGGGTTTACCTCGTGGATGATGATACACGATCTCCGATCACCCGCATCCCGCGCGATCAGGGCCTGAGCGGTCGGGTGATTGCATCTGGTCAGCCGCTATTACTACAGGGCGCTGAAACTGTCGAGGAAATGGATAGTGTTGTCTACGGAAAACCGGATACACCCCAATCCATTCTCGCTGTGCCCATGATGTTGAGCGGCAGAACGATCGGTATGCTTTCTGCCCAAAGTTATCAGCCCAATGTCTACACAGAGGAAGATCTGCAGATCCTCAGCACGCTGGCGAATCAGGCGGCAGTTGCGATTCAAAATGGACGTTTATTCAATGAAACGGAACGCCTGGCGCGCGAATTGGAGATGCGTGTGGTCGAGCGCACAGCACAATTGCAACGCGAGCAGCAGAACACCGAAACACTTCTGCGAATCCTCACAGAAGTCTCTTCCAGCCTCGACCTTGACAGGGCGCTGAACCGCACGCTGGCATTGCTCAATGATGCAATTGGTGCCGAGCAGGGCACCATCATGCTGTTGAATGCAGACGATAACCTTTTGCACTACCGTGCGGGGTATGGCTACCTCACGGATAAAGTTGCGGGAGGGGGACGCGGGTTCAGGCTTAAGATCGGTGAAGGTCTGGCAGGATGGGTGGTAGAGCGCCGCGAGCCTGCGCTCATCCATGACTTGCACCAGGATCCGCGCTGGGTGAAGACGAGTGTTTCCTCAATGGAGCATCGCAGTGCGATCGCTATGCCCCTGTTAGTCGCTGAAGATGTGATCGGCGTCCTGATGGTGTTCCATCGCAAACCGAATTATTTCAGCCCCGAGCTCTTGAATATGGTCAAAGCCATCGCGGGGCAGGTTGCCGTTTCCATTAATAACGCGCATCTGTATGAACTGATCCGCGACCAGGCAGAACGATTGGGAAATATGCTGCGGCGTGAGCAGGAAGATGCCAGCCGCTCGCAGGCGATCCTTGAAGCTGTGGCAGATGGTGTACTGGTCACGGGTCCCAATAATCGCATTTCGTTCATCAACCAGTCTGCCGCGCAGATTCTGGACCTTGAGCCCGGTCGAGTCATTGGACAATCGCTGGATGTCTTTGGCGGGTTGTTTGGAAAATCTGCCGGGACGTGGATGGAAACCATCCGGAACTGGTCGGAGGGACCCATTGGCTATGAGCCAGGTGAGACCTTCGCGGAACAACTGGACCTGGAAAACGGTCGTATTGTATTGGTACATCTTGCACCGGTCATCTTCCAGAACGATTTCCTTGGGACGGTGTCTATCTTCCGCGATATTACCCACGAGGTCGAAGTGGACCGCTTGAAATCTGAATTTGTGGCAACCGTGAGCCATGAGCTTCGCACACCCATGACGTCCATCCGCGGCTACGTGGATGTCCTTCTGATGGGCGCTGCTGGTGCGGTGAATGAAAATCAGGTGCACTTCCTGAACATCGTTAAGAACAATACAGAACGCCTCAATATCCTGGTGAACGATTTGCTGGACGTTTCCCGGATCGAGTCGGGGCGTGTGACGCTTTCCCCGCAGGCGCTGGACATCCGTGAGGTCGCCGAAGATGTGATCGGCGATGTGCTGCGCCGCTCACACGAAGAAAACAAACCAATGGCGCTTTCTCTCGATGCGCCACGACGGCTGCCGCATGTGTATGGCGATATCGAGCGGATACGCCAGATCCTTGGTAACCTGGTTGACAATGCCTATCACTACACCCCCGAAAACGGGACGATCACTGTCCGCATTCATTCTCCTAATGGCGGCAAGGAAGTGCAGGTGGATGTGAAGGATAACGGCGTGGGTATTCCGATGGAAGACCAAAGCCGGGTGTTCGAGCGTTTCTACCGTGGCGAACATCCGTTGGTTTTGCAAACGCCGGGGACGGGGTTGGGGCTTTCTATCGTCAAGGAAATTGTGGAAATGCATAAGGGCCGCATTTGGATGAAGAGCTCAGGCATGCCGGGCGACGGCAGCACATTCTCCTTCACTCTGCCGGTCTACGAAAAACATTGAGGTTTGGATGGCAAAGATTTTGATTGCAGAAGATGAACGTGATATCCGTGACCTGGTTGCTTTTACGCTGCGATTCGCGGGACACGAAGTATTCGTGGCCACCAATGGGGAGGAGGCAGTTCAGTTGGCGCCCCAGGTGAACCCTGACCTGGTCCTGATGGATGTCCGGATGCCGCGTATGACCGGTTATGAGGCTTGCAAAATAATGAAGGCAACCCCGGACCTCCGCGATATACCTGTGGTCTTTCTCTCTGCCAAAGGGCAGGAAAGTGAAATTCAGCAAGGGCTGGATGCAGGCGCGGAGGAATATTTGCTCAAGCCTTTTGCCCCCGATCAATTAACGAACCGTGTGAAAGCGATTCTTGGCAAATTTGGGAAGTGATTTTTGAGCGTAATTCTCCTCGATAGCTCGATTGTGCACTATGAGGTGCTGGGACGCGGCCGTCCTGTCATCTTCGTGCATGGCTGGGTTGGCTCATGGCGATACTGGATCAATGCCATGCAGGTCACCTCAACCTCCTATCGCGCCTATGCTCTGGATTTATGGGGCTTTGGAGAAACAACGCATAATACTCTCAATTATTCACTGGAACAACAGGCGAGTTTGCTGGACCGGTTCCTCCATGAAATGGGAATTGGTAAGATCGCCCTTGTAGGTCATGGGCTGGGCGCATTGGTGGGCATGACGTTCGCCACGCGCTTCCCACAGAGTGTGGACCGGATGATGGCGGTCAGCTGCCCTCTGGATTACCAGGCAGTGAACGCGCGTTTGCGAACAGCAACGCCGGGCGAACTGACCGACTGGCTTTCCAGCCGCACCCCTGAGGCGACCTCAGCCCTGTCAGACGCCTCCAAGGCGGATGCCAAGGCAATTGTGGATTCTCTGGTGGGGTTGCAGGCAAATAACGTTTATAACAGTTTCCGGACACTGAACATCCCGTGTCTCCTTGTCTATGGGGATAAGGATCCCGCCATTGTCATTCCGGATGGCGAATATTCCCTGTCCACGATGACACACCAGGTGGAGATGGAAAATTCGGGACATTTCCCGATGATCGATGAGACCACCCGTTTTAACCGCCTGCTTACGGACTTCCTGGCGCTCGATTCGGGTCTCAGCCCGCGCGAATTACAGATGAAAGAAGAATGGCGCCGCCGCGTCAGGTAATGCTCCAGCCGCCGTCCTCGGCGGCGTTGTTTTTTGATTTGACATTCTAAAAATTTCGAGTATAGTTATCACCAACATTCGAACGGGGTGTCCTGCGATGCGGGACTGAGAGGAGCGAGCCGCGCTCAACCCGAATTACCTGATCCAGGTCATGCTGGCGGAGGGAACATATAGTTGTCATTGGTCATCCTCCGTCCTCGGAGGATTTTTCATTGCTAAGCAATGTGCAGCGCATCATTATCTTCGCCAACGGCGAGTTACCCGACCTCGAGAAAGCCCGTGCCCTCCTTCGCAAAGGGGATTACATCATATGTGCAGATGGCGGTACCCGCCATGCACTGGTGTTGGGCATCAAACCAGACCTCATCATCGGCGATATGGACTCGACGGAAAAAGGACCATTACAGGAACTCAGGCAAGCAGGCGTTTCCATGGAATTGTTCCCTCACGATAAAAATGAAACCGATCTGGAACTTGCCATCAATCACGCAATCCAGCTGAATCCAGACCAAATTCTGATCGTCGCTGCCCTTGGCGGTCGGCTCGACCAGACTCTTGCCAACATCACCCTGCTTACCGATTCTCGACTTTCGAAATTCGAGATTCGCCTGGACGATGGAGTGGAAGAGATCTTCTTTTGCCGGAATCAGGTGAACGTCCATGGAAGAAGCGGTGATATTGTCTCCCTGATTCCGTGGGGTGGAGTGGTCTCCGAAGTCCAGACAACGAATCTAAAATGGGTGCTCAACAAAGAAACCCTCTACCCGGATAAGACACGCGGCATCAGCAACGAAATGACCGGCGATACGGCAACCATCTCGATTGGATCAGGATTGCTGCTCGTCGCCCATCGCCGCGATTGATCGAAAGGAAACTATGAAACGCCTCTTACTTTTGTTCCTCTTGC
>JAICRQ010000157.1 GCA_025966435.1 Anaerolineales bacterium
CATCGGTGTAGCGCACCCGCTTTCCGTCAATGTGGAAACTTTCGGCACGGCGAAGATCGCAGACGAAAAGATTGCTACGCTGATCAACGAATTCTTCGATCTGCGCCCCGGCGCGATCATCCGCGACCTGGGCTTGCGCAAGCCGATCTACCGCAAGACTGCCGCCTACGGTCACTTCGGTCGCGACGACGTCGAATTCCCCTGGGAACGGACAGATAAGGCAGATGCATTAAAGCAAGCGGCAGGGCTGTAGAAAGTACATATATACATAGAAATGTAAACAAAAAGCGCCTCTGAAATTCAGAGGCGCTTTTTGTTTGTAAACTCACTAACTCTATGGAAGGCTGAAACGAAGATGGGTATCGAGGCCGACGTTGTTATACCATGGCAACCAATAGATGGTATCGAGTACGCTGTTCGGCAAAGCCATGAATTCAGAATAGCTGGTCTGGACACCATTCACTTCATAGATCATACGCGCTGCTGCTACGATATCAACATTGCTTTGGATTTTGACCGGTCCGTTATTGATGCCTGGGAAGCTCCGCCTCAAGCTCTCACCCGGTGCTAGGATGAAAGGACTGCCTGTCACCGGTACTCCGCCTATGGTCACGTGTACTGTAGCAGTCGAAGCGCTCACGTTTCCAAAGCGCAGCTGGCTGTCCAATCCCGCGTTGTTGTTGTACCATGGCAGCCAATAGGTGTTGTCCAGCTGGTTGTTCGGCAGTGCCATCAGTTCGGAGTAGCTAGTATAGAGGCCCTGCACTTTGTAGATCATGCGCTCTGCGGCCACGATCGGCACGTTGCTTTGGATCTTCACCGGTCCATCATCAACGCCAGGGAAGCTCTCCCTCAAGCTCTCACCCGGCTGCAGGGTAAAGGGACTGCCCGCCACAGGCACACCACCGATCGTCACATGCACTGTGGCGGTCGAGGCACTAACATTTCCAAAGCGCAGCTGGCTGTCCAACCCTGTGTTATTGTACCAGGGCAGCCAGTAGGTGGTGTCCAAAGTCTTCTCTGGTACGGCCATAATCTCGGAGTAACTGGTCTCTGCGCCATGCGCTCTGTAGATCATGCGCTCTGCGGCCACGATGTTCACATTGCTCTGGATCTTGACCGGACCGGCATCGACGCCAGGGAAGCCGCGCCTCAAACTCTCGCCTGGCTGCAGGGTAAAGGGACTGCCCGCCACAGGCACACCACCGATCGTCACGTGTATTGTGGCGGTCGAAGCACTCACGTTTCCAAAGCGCAGCTGGCTGTCTAACCCTGTGTTGTTGTACCACGGCAGCCAGTAGGTGTTGTCCAGTTGGTTGTTCGGCAACGCCATGAGCTCGTCGTAGCTGTTCTCTGCGCCATTTGCTCTGTAGATCATCTGCTCCGAAGCCACGATGTCCACATTGCTATTTAGCTGCACCGGACCGGCGTCAACATTACTGAAGCTTTTCTCCATGCTGCTTCCCGCCACGGAGAATGGACTGCCCGTTACCGGGTTGCCATCGATTCGTATCTGAACCGTTGGCTGCACCGGATTATTACTGAGAGAGATCTCCCACCATTTGCCATCGTTCTCCCTGGAGTTCGAGTTGTTATCCTCGCCACGGCTGACAATATAGATGTTCTTGACTGCCGGGTTGGAGCTGCTCGGAGCATAGGCGATGTCCGAATGCAGCCGTTCTCCGCCTCCCTCTCCCATGAACGAGACGTCGTAAGCGCGCAGCAGGGCGCCCGCCTGACTGACTTCGGCGACATATTCCTCCCCACCCGCCATCGAGCCGTGGATGAGGATCGTGCCGTTACTGCTATGGAAGCCAATCCCTTCCATGTCGGTGAAGCCCCAGGCGTTCGTGTCGAAGTGCTGCATTGGACCATCATCGCCTCCGCCGATAACCTGGTTCACCCCCAGAGTGAAATAGTAGATTTCTGCATCTACACCGCCGGCCAAGAACAATGTGTTATTGCCGTACGCTACATCTTCCAGGTCGGTTTCTAAATAATACTTAGACACAACATCATCCGAAGTACAATACGCTCCATCCGGACCAATATAGATCTCAAAATAGGTGCCATCGCTGCGATCGCTGGAGATGTAAATGCGATTCGTATGCGGGTTGATCGCTAACCCGGTCGGTTCGTTATTGTAGGCCATTGTGCTGCAGGTAGAAAGCAGCGTGCCTGAGGTGGTGGCAGTGAACACGTTCGCCCCTTCCCAGTACAAGTTCATTTCATCCACTTCACTATCGGTGATCACAAACCTGTTCTGCTGGGGCCAGTAGTCGATCCCGGAGGGATCGGGGGAGGACGGATCCCAGGCTGTATTGTTGATGTTCTGAACGCGCACAAGCGTCGCTGGCAGGATCGGTACTCCACCTGGTAGAGCCCCGGCGGCATTCAGTGCCAATTCCCTAATCTGTCCACTTTCAGACGATGGCTCTCCGCTGTCCAGCAGGAACAAATTCATGTTCGAGGGGTCGTCTGTGCGATCAACACTGGGGGCAAACACTAGAGTCTTCGGGCTTGCCAGTTGAAGAGAGCTCAGGTCATATTCAGATACTTTTTGACCGCGCTGCGTAAGCTTATACAATCTCTGATTGGTTTGATCTGAAAGATAGAGATGACCATCCTGCGGGTTGAATGCAATACCCTGGAGGCTACCAGCTTTCAGGGACGTCAAGCTGATGACAGAGACTTTGGCTCCAGACCCCAGACCTGATGCGGGATTCGGCGTTATGACCAGTTGATCTCCATTGGCATTTAAGACAAACATGCGCCCGGTGGCAGGGTCAAAGGTAATGCCACGAGCTGCCTGCACATTCACTGCATCGAGGTCATGACTCTGCACGGCACGGCTCCCCGGTACGGGCAAACCATTTGTACCAACAGAAATTTCATCCAGTTGTTTATTGGCACTCCCAAGAGCAAACAACCGGTTCGTATGCCCGTTAAATGCAATATTGCGAACATCCGCAGCGGGAACGTTCAGTCCCGGGGCACCGACAGACTCTTCATACATCGTGATACCTTTCGCACTACCATCTTCCTGCCATAGAAGAAATGCGTTGGCATCTGGTAAAAACGCCAGTCCCTGAGGATGGCTCACGCCATATTCCTCTGTGTAAATAGTTCTTACCTCATACCAGGGTTTATCCGCCTGCTGAGCCAGAGCGACATAACTCGCCGCAGGAACAATTAAGGCAACGATCACAAGAAAAATCAAAAAATACCTTACGGGAATAGACCATCTGGGACGAACTCTGGTACTTACCCCCCTGTGCTGAGCTGAATTAGACATATCGTTCTCCTCTCGCCATTAAATTTCAGATAGTAGGCGGGAACGTGTTATCTGTTCGCCGCTGGTTACCTTTATCTTGATAAATATCGTCCATCTAACCAACTATGCGCACCAGGCTGGACGCACAGGCCTCATTCAGAGCATTCCAGCGAAATAAAGCCATAATTGTTACAAACCGTTCGATGGAAACCCTTCAATTACTAGAACGTATGAGAGTCCCCCGGGAGATACGGCTCTTCCTAGCCTAATGGAGTACTTAAAGCGAAATATCCTCGCAAAAGTATGTTAAGACTACTCAGAACAAGACGGTACACCTTACAGTATGGTTACATAGTTACATGACATTAAGGTTACATTGTCGTTGCTGTGCGAAAAAGGCTGTCGGCATGTAAGTATGACAGCCATCTTGAAGATCCTTAGTAAGGGTTAATTTAGCTTTAGGGAACTCCAAAGCGGAGCTGGGTATCCAGATCGACGTTGTTGTACCAGGGGAACCAGAAGGTTGCATCCAGCAAAGCGTTTGGCAGGGCCATCATTTCGGAGAAGCTAGTCTCGATGCCTTTCACCTTGTAGATCACGCGCTCCGCTACCACGATCGGTACGTTGCTCGTGATCTTCATAGGGCCGTTGTTGATGTTCGGGAAGCTCTGGCGCGTGCTCTCCCCTGGTTGTAGCGTGAAGGGACTGCCGACCATTTCCTGCCCACCGATGTAGACCCTTACTGTCGCTGTCTGGTCGCTCACGTTCCCGAACCGCAGTTGTGTATCTAAATCCACGTTGTTGTACCAGGGGAGCCAATAGACGGTATCGAGTTGGCTGTCTGGCAGCGCCATCATTTCGGAAAAACTGGTCTGGATGCCCTTCACTTTGTAAATCACCCGCTCCGCCGCGACAATGTTCTGCGTACTCTCGATCTTCACCGGTCCGTTGTTCACGCCCGGATAGCTCACGCGTGTGCTTTCGCCAGCGGCAAGATTGAAGGGGGTCTGCTGTACGCCACCGATGGTCACCGTAATCGTCGCTTGCTGATCCGTGACGTTGGCGATGCGTAGCTGTGTATCAAGATCTACGTTGTTGTACCAGGGCAACCAATAGACGGTATCTAATTGGCTGTTCGGCAGCGCTATCATTTCGGAGAAGCTAGTGTGGACGCTATTGACCTTATAGATCGCTCGTTCTGCGACGACAATGTCCTGATCGCTCTCGATCTTCACCGGTCCGCTGTTCACCCCCGGATAACTCACGCGTGTGCTCTCGCCAGTAGCCAGGTTCAAAGGTGTCATGGCTATACCGTCAATAGTCACCTGCACGGTAGCGGGACTATTAGTTGCATTCGCGATGCGCAGCTGCGTATCCAGACCAACATTGTTGTACCAGGGAAACCAGTAGGTTTTGTCCAGTTGATTATCCGGTAAGCCCATCATTTCCGAGAAACTGGTCTGGACGCCCTTTACCTTGTAGATCACACGTTCCGCCGCCAGGATCGAAAAATCATCTGTATTGACGACCTTCACGGGACCGTCATTTAGACCTATATAGCTTCTCCGTTGGCTTTCGTGTGGGGATAATACATAGGAATCGACTTCTGAACTTCCTATGATCACATCCACCGTACTATCCAAACCATCGTATTCATACGCCCCGATATCACAATGACTGCGCTGTGGGCGCGTCACGCCACGTTGATCGGTAAGGGGGCAGCTTGTATTATCTCCTGCGTCAATCGCCGGGGAGCCCGCGCCAAGCGCCATCGTTTGTGTGAAACCGCCGCTATCCTGCAGTGGACCCAGCAGTGGGTCTTCATCAAGATTCCCCACACCTGTATAACCACCCTGTACAATGCTATAGGTCACGACTGCCGTGCCAGAGGTGTTAGCGATTTCCCCGCCAATATCTCCGTATAGAATACTGTTGTAGATATTGATATTGCCACTTTCATTGTAAATCGCAGCACCATTGACATTCGCTGCATTATTACTGAACGTCGTATTGATCAGGTCGATCGTACCGCCAGTTGCGATGTCAAAAAACCCGCCGTTGATTATCCCACCGCCATTCATGCCCGCTGTGTTATCACTGAAGGTCACATTTGTCAGGAGTAAGTCGCTGTAATAAGCGTTAGCAATTCCGCCACCACTCATATCCGTCGAGTTATTGCTGAAAGTTACATTTGTTAGAATGCTTAGGACTGGACCGCTCGAACCAATCAGCATTCCACCTCCCCCATCACTCGCAGAATTGTCACGGAAGGTCACATTCGTAAGTGTTGATGACCCATAGGGAATATTGGACAATCCGCCACCGCCTGCAGCTGTGTTACCACTGAAATTGACATTCACTAACTCTAGTTCCCCGCCGTTGTTGATCATACCTCCCCCGGTTCTGACAGCAGTGTTATTCTCAAAGATGACATCTGTAAGGCTCAGACGAAAACTGGCAGATGACAAGTCAGGGAAAAAGCGGGTGGCCATCCCTCCTCCTTCCCCAAACGCAGTATTGTCCTTAAAAACTACGTTGGTCAGAGTCAGCTCGATAGTAATATTGCCTCCCTCGGTATGAGATGCGTATATCCCTCCGCCAAATCCTGCGTGGTTATCCGTAAAGATCAGCCCATTCAACTGGGGGCTACCTTTATTGATATACATTCCACCACCGTAATAGTACTGGGATGAAGCTAGATCGTTTGCGTTTCCAGCTGTAATCGTAAAACCGTCCAGAATAGCGGAGTGGTTCGTATCACTGGCGACCACCACATGATAGGAGTTATCGCTAGTGTCCCCTTCCACGCCAATATCCCCGCTTAGAACCGCGACATTAGTTTCATAATCCCTGTGGTCACGCTCCGTCTCTGTACCGACGAAGCCGCCATATACTGCCACGCCATTTTTGAGTGTAAAGGAAATCGTTCGATCTGTCATCGAAGTCGGCTTGTACACTCCCGCAGCTACCCAGATCTCATCCCCGTTGGATGCCGCGGCAAGAGCCGATTGCAGATCGGTGTAAGCATTCGTCCAGGATGAGCCATCGTTTGATCCATTCGCATCCCACTTAACGTAATGGATCTGAGGAGTAAGATTGAATTTGGCAATAAAGACATCCAAACTTCCCGCGCTTGTCAGTGTGCTCGTACCCGTTCCCAGCTCGAAATCGACCGTATCTGAGAAAGTGCCTATAAGGTATAGACTGCCATCATTTTGCACAGCAATGCCATCACCGCTATCCGCTGACGCTCCGCCCAGGTTCTTCGCCCAAACGAAGTTTCCATCGCTATCCAATTTGCTGATAAAAATGTCACTATCGCCTGTACTGGTCAGGTTGCTCGTCCCTGCTCCCGGGTCAAAATCGACCGTGCTGCTAAAATCGCCTGTGTAGTACACATTACCACTATCATCCAGAGCGAGACCATAACCAGTATCGTAGGATTCTCCCCCGACAACATGTGCCCAAAGTACATTTCCATCTCCATCCAGTTTGCCAAGGAAAATGTCGTGTGATCTACCAACATCGAGGTAGCCGACCGTGTATAGATTTCCCAATCCGTCCACTGCAATCTCAATACCTGCATCGAATGACTCTGCTCCCATGCGCTGTGCCCAAACGAAATCTCCATCGCTATCCAGCTTGCTGATAAAGAGGTCGCCCTGCCCCAGGCTAGTCAGGTTGCTCATTCCAATGCCGGGATCGAAGTCGGCTGTATCACTGAAGTAACCGGTAGTAAAAACATTTCCGCTGCTGTCAACCGCAACGTCAAAACCGTAATCCGAGCCAGGTCCACCCATGCTTTTCGCCCAGAGGAAGTTCCCATCGCTATCCAACTTCAAGACAAAGACATCCGCAAATCCTGCGCTGGTTAAGGTACTAACATCAGCACCTGGATCAAAGTCTACCGTGTCGACGTAAATGCCTGTCAAATAAATATTCCCACTCACATCCGTGGTGATCCCATACCCCCCATCGGATGATGCTCCTCCTACACTTTTTACCCAGATAAAGTTCCCATCTCCATCATATTTGATGACAAAAATATCTGTGAGCCCTTCGCTGGTGAGATCATAGGCACTATTCCCCGGATTGAACTCGACGGTATCCGAGTAAGCACCTGCGACATACACATTTCCATCGCCATCCAGCGCGACATCATGATCCGTATCATTCCCCGGTCCCGCCACAAATCTCGACCAAATGTGGTTTCCATTGGCATCCCATTTCTGGAGAAATCCATCCTCATTGCCCGGACCATTTGTGACAAACCCCGTGGTATACACATTCCCGCCGTCGTCCAGAGCAATCGCTGTTCCATAATCCAAATTTGTTCCTCCACCGCCCTGAACCCAGCCAAAATCAACAGTCTCGGCTTGGGCTGGACG
>JAICRQ010000486.1 GCA_025966435.1 Anaerolineales bacterium
ACGCGGGGGCACACCCGCCACAGCCGATGCCACGATGCGCGCCAACGGCTTAAGGTTTAGTGCATTGGCTTTTTCTTCGCTCATTATCAGCACTGCCGCTGCGCCGTCATTGAGCCCCGATGAATTGCCAGCGGTCACCGTGCCGCCTTCTCTTTTAAAGGCAGGCTTTAGTCGCGCAAGCGACTCCATTGTTGTATCGCGGCGCGGGCGTTCATCTGTATCTACAACCTTTGCTTCCCCCTTTTTCTGAGGGATGGTGACGGGAATGATTTCCTGCGCAAAGCGACCAGAGTCAATCGCTTCGATGGCACAGCGGTGAGAACGCAATGCAAATTCATCTTGTTTCTCGCGCGTAATATGAGGGCGTTCCGCCGCGATATTTTCAGCGGTCTCGCCCATCGACTCTGTTCCATACATTTCTTTCATGATTGGATTCGGATAGCGCCAGCCGAGCGCAGTATCCCAGGCGGTGAGATTGCCAAATGAGAACCCTGCCTCTGCCTTGGGAATCGAATAGGGCGCGCGGCTCATCGATTCGACTCCGCCCGCGATGTATACACCCCCCTCCCCGGCTTTGATCGCACGCGCCGCCTGGTTGATCGCGTTCAAGCCCGAGGCGCACAGACGGTTCACCGTCACGCCTGCTACTTCGACGGGAAGCCCTGCCAGTAACGCAGCCATTCGCGCCACGTTACGATTATCTTCACCTGCCTGGTTGGCGCATCCAAAAATCACCTCTTCCACCAGCATAGGGTCAAGCTGAATCCGTTGCACGATTTCTTTGATCACGAGAGCAGCCAGATCATCCGGTCTAACAGAAGCCAGTACCCCGCCCAGCGCACCGATCGGTGTGCGAACTGTATCCACGATGACAACATCTGTCATTTTGTCCTCCGAGAATTTTGCAAATCGATTCTACCATCTGGAAAGATGAGACATTTATCCGCCTTGCGTTGTGGATTGGTAATCGCTATACTGAGTTATCGCAATTTTGCGCTCTGTTGGGCGTATCAGCGATTTCCTACAAAAGGAGAAAAAATGACAAACCAGAAAAAACTTGCACGACTTCTGCTTAGCGCGCTTGTGGCGGCACTCGTTGGGTCGGCGCCAATGCTTGTTTCGGCAATGTCACAAAGTGCCCTGGATCCGGGCACCCAGTTCTACGTTCCCAAACCGAATCAGGGTGCAAAGGAACAGATTTCTGACCTTACCTCAAGAGGCAACAAGGACGATGCCGATCTGATCAGAGAAATGATCGGAACACCCCAAGCCGTCTGGTTTACCCAGGGCACTCCCGAGAGTGTACAGCAGGATGTTAAGAGCACCGTCAAACGCGCTACCGGTAAAAAGACGATCCCCGTACTGGTCGCCTACAATATTCCGTTCCGCGACTGTGCCCAGTTCTCTGCCGGTGGAGCGACCACCGTCGAGGAATATAAGGCCTGGATCGATGGCTTCGCGGCGGGCATCGGCAACGAGAAAGCAGTTGTGATCCTCGAGCCCGATGGACTGGGAATCATCCCGTGGTACACGACAATCGATAGCGTCCAGGAGTGGTGCCAACCGGAAGAGGCGAATCCCGCGACTGCGGCAGCTGACCGCTTCGCCATGCTGAACTACGCAGTGGATGCGTTGAAGTCGAAGCCAAATGTCAGCGTTTACCTCGATGGCACGCACAGCGCCTGGTTGAACGTGGGAGATGTGTCTCATCGTCTGCTCCAGGCTGGCGTGCAGGATGCAGATGGTTTCTATTTAAATGTTTCCAATTATCAGTTCACAGCCAATTCCGTCGAGTATGGAACCTGGATCTCGAAGTGCATCACTTACGTGACAGCGGTCAACCCCGGCGATTATGGTTCCTGTGGAAACCAGTACTGGAACGGTGGTCCTGCCACGAACTGGACGGGGGACGCGATGGACAGATATCAGGAGTGGCGCGAAGAGCCGTACAGCGGTGACCCCGCTGACCTGGCGTGGAACACGGTTGGCATCAACTCACGTTATGATCTGATCTTGGGCTCCACGCAGCCCACCACTCACTTCGTGATTGACACAAGCCGCAATGGGTTGGGACCCTGGCAGCCACCAGCTGGCACATACCCAGACTCACAAGACTGGTGCAACCCACCTGACCGCGGGCTTGGACTACGCCCAACCGCGAATACGGGTAATTCGCTTGTCGATGCCTACCTGTGGGTGAAGATCCCTGGCGAATCGGATGGCGAGTGCACACGTGGATTGGGTCCAACTGGAACAATTGACCCCGAATGGGGCATCGTTGACCCGGGTGCCGGGCAGTGGTTCCCCGAGATGGCGCTTCAACTGGCACAGAACGCAAATCCGCCGCTGCCATAAATACTTAATAATTTTCAAATTAAGAAAGAGCAGGTCGTTTGACCTGCTCTTTCTTATTGCAACTAGCCTTGAAGAGGGCTGGACTTTCAATGTTGTTTCCACTCCTGATTTCGTGTATAGTAAGGGAAACATTCATAACTTCTTAGCGGCGCAGAAAAGGTAAGGAGTAAAATGGCAAACAAAAAGATCAAAATCAACCGTGCCCCGGTGATGACACTTTGGGCGGCAGTAGTGGCAGAGAGACTGGGGTATGACGAAGAGACAGCGCTCACCCTCGGCAAAGCGGTGGCGGGACTGAATGCTCAATCCAAGGGGAAGAAATTAGGCATCTACGAGGAAAAATCAGAAGACGAGAAGAAAGACGATAAGAAGAAAGAAAAAGAGGCCGACTTGAAGTTTGTCGAACTGCTGGGACGAGGAATTCCTGCGGTCGAAACTGCAAATGGATTGCGCGCCGCCGAAAAAGGGAAACCGATTCACGCGGAAAGCGTCCAAACCTACCTTGAACAGAAATTCAAGGAAGATCTGGACGATACGCGCAAAGCAATGGAGAAGCTGGCGAAAGCGTTTCCTCCCAAGCAGCTGGAAAAGAAAGCTTATGATCTGTACGAAAAGTTCCGCCCGGAGATTCCCGAAGGGAAGAAGGGCTGGGGCGCGAAAGGTGAATTGGATTTAGAGTACATCCGCTCGCTGGCGGAGTGATTTAATCTGTCATTGCGAGCGGAGCGAAGCAATCTTCCGTTTCACAAAGTGCTCTCACTCCATCGCCTCAACCGTTTAATAGGAGATTGCTTCGCCACTCGCTCCGCAGGGCAACTTACGCCCGCTTCGCTTCGGGCTCGCAACG
>JAICRQ010000057.1 GCA_025966435.1 Anaerolineales bacterium
CGCAGGCTGAAATTGAGGACGGGATCAGATGTGTCTGGCAGTTTCCAGTTGACCACGAGATAGTGCTTCTTCTCGATATCCTGGTCCTCGCCGGCATCGTAGGCCACTTCCACTTTCTTGGGGCGTTTGAACGGTTTTGCCAGCGGCACAACGGACTTCACTTTTTTCTTTTTATATGGCTTGAGATAGCCTTCCATAAGCTCGAGGCGTTTTTCCGGGTCATCATTGCCATAGAAGTAGATGAAGGAATTGGAGGGATGATAATACGTCTCCCAGAAGTTCCTGAAGTTTTCGTAGGTAAGGTCGGGGATGTGACGCGGATCACCGCCTGAGTCGATGCCGTAGATGTGCTTCGGGAAGAGTGACTCGATGACGCGCGTCTCCAGGACGCCATCCGGCGAGGAATAGGCACCCTTCATCTCGTTGAAGACCACTCCTTTATAGATAAGCGGCTCGTTGGGATCGTTGAGCTCGTAATGCCAGCCTTCCTGCATCAACGTCTGTTCGCTGATCAACGGGTGGAGCACGGCGTCCATGTAGACATCGATCAGGTTGTAGAAATCCTGGACGTTCTGGCTTGCTACAGGATAGCAGGTCTTATCTGGAAATGTGAACGCGTTGACAAACGTTGCCAGCGACCCTTTGAGCAGTTCGACAAACGGTTCTTTGACGGGATACTTCTCCGAGCCGTTCAGCACGCTGTGTTCCAGGATATGCGGCACACCGGTTGAGTCCTTGGGGGTGGTACGGAAGTTGATGCTGAATACTTTGTTCTCATCGTCGTTGATGACCGAGAGCAGCCGCGCGCCTGTCCGCTTGTGGACATATAACTTTGCAACGGAATTGAGTTCGGGGATATTTTCTTCTCGAACAAGATGGAATGCTTTGGACATAGTTCTCCTCTGAGGGTTTTAGTGTAGTTGCGACTTTAGTCGCCAAAAAATCAACGGCTGAAGCCGTTACTACGAATTTTCTCTCTCAACTCATCGATTAAAACCTTATCTCCGTTTTCATCTTCATAAAACCACAAATCCCATCCGTTGGCAGGGGCGTTGTTCATGAGGGATTTCGCAATTCCGTGAATGCTCCCTGTAAGCTTGCCGCAGCGCAAATGCCCATTGGACAGGATCTTTGCCTTTTTGCCATTCTTCGCAAAGTAAAGGATCTGCCCTGGTTGGAGAAGTCCGTTTTCGAGCAGTGCTCCAAACGGGACCCGCGCGAGCTTTCGTTTCTCGACGTTAAGCGCCTCTTCGTCGGTTCGCTGCACGGCGTCGATTCGTTTCTGCGCGAGCCGAATGTACTTCTTGTCGCGTTCGATGCCGATCCAGTTGCGCCCCAGCTTCTTGGCAACCGCGCCTGTTGTGCCGGTCCCAAAAAACGGATCGAGGACCACATCGCCGAGGTTGGAGGATGCCATAATAACGCGATAGAGAAGTGCCTCCGGCTTTTGCGTGGAATGTGCTTTCGTCCCATTCGTACGGATGCGTTGTTTGCCCGTCGCTAAAGTAAGACTCCAATCGGAGCGCATCTGTAGATCGTCATTCAGTGCCTTCATTGATTTGTGATTGAATGTATATCGAGCGCCTTGTTTCTTCTGTGCCCAGATCATTGTCTCATGCGCGTTGGTGAAGCGCACGCCTCTGAAATTGGGCATGGGGTTGCGCTTGATCCACACAATGTCATTCAGAATCCAGAATCCCAAATCCTGCATGATAGACCCGACACGGTAAATATTGTGATAGGACCCGATCGCCCAGATCGTGCCAGTCTCTTTCAGAACGCGCTGACATGCGGATAGCCACTCGCGGGTAAAGGCGTCGTATTCGGCAAAACCGTTGAACTGATCCCAGCCATCGTTCACCCCGTTGACCTTTGTCATGTTGGGGCGAAACAAGTCATTGCGGAGCTGCAGGTTATACGGGGGATCTGCAAAGATTAATTCCACCGAGCTCTGCGGCAGAGATTTGAGAATCTCAATGCAATTGCCGTGCAGGATGGAGTTGACAGGCAGGGATTCAGACACGGTTATCTGTCTTTACCTCTTTGCGACAGCCCGGCGCCCAGAGCCACACCTATGGCAACACCAATGCCCACACCCATCGCAAGGTTATCCATCGCAGAGCCTATTGCTGCCCCAATCGCGATGCCAATGGCGATCCCTAATCCCAAGGACCGGTTTTGGGGTTTGTCAGATTGCGGTTCTTTTTGTTCGTTAGACATGATCATTGCCTTTCGTGAAAGGTTTTGCGTCGAAGAACTTGATTTATGAGGAAACGGGAGCTGTATTGCTTGAAATTATACCTTTACATGTGGGTTCCGAAGAGCCAGACAGTGACGTATCTCAACCGGATGCGCGGGAACAATTCCAGGCTGGATTTCATTGTATAAAAAGAGCCATATCTGTTACTCTATGTCTTGAATATTTTCCGATACCGTCCGTAATTCCCTGCTGATCTTACAACGTTATGCGAATCCTTCGAATTTTCTGCTGCATTTTGCCTCTTTCCCTGTTAATCGCCTGTGGAGCTCTGAATCGGATCAATCCGCTCGCCGCCACAGTGACTTCGACTGCCTCCCTGACCCCGACCGCCACGATCACGCAAACACCTAAACCGACGATTACCCCAACGCCAACCGAGGTCCCTGCAATGTGTGGCGGGCCGCGTGTCATGTTTATCCTGCTAGTTGGGAGTGATGCCCGCCAGGACAGCTATAGAATTGGTCTGGCGGATTCGATGCGGCTCGTGCGGGTCGATTTTGTCGAGCCCAGTATCCAGGTCTTAGCCTTCCCGCGTGACCTGTATGTGGAGATCCCAGACATCGTGGGGCAAAACGGCATCACACATGGGAAGCTCAACCAAGCATTTCTCTACGGCAACCCGGGCTACGACTATTATGACGGTCCCGGGCAGGGTCCGGGTTTACTCGCACGAACGCTGGAACACAACTTCGGCGCGCAGGTGGACCATTATGTTGCCGTGAACCTGCAAACCTTTGTGCGGATCATCGATACTCTGGGCGGCATCGATATCGAGTTGCCGTATATAGTGGACGGGCGTGTGAGAGGGTCGCGAGATCCCAGCCGCTATTTCGCCGCCGGAGAACAACACCTGGATGGATACCGCGCGATGCTGTTAGCGCGCCTGCGGCCGGGCGGAGATCTTCAACGACTGGAAATACAAAATCTTATTCTACTTTCTCTGGCAGACCAACTCCTAAGCCCGACCACCATTCTAAAATTCCCTCAATTGATCGAGTCCTTCGAAGAATCACTCCAAACGGATCTGGGTCCGATAGAGCTTGGTCAGTTGCTCTGCTTGCGAAACAAGATCGATACAGAAAAGATCGATTTCCTTAGTTTCCCCGAACCCCTGTTCAAAAACGAACGCGTACGGGATCGTGTACTTGGCAACATATCCATTTTGGACGCGGATTTTGAGGTGTTGACGGATTACGTGAAGAGATTTAGCGAAGGGTCATGGCGCGAGCCGGAAGAAAATATCCGTGAAGAGTTTATGCCCTAGGGCCTGGATGTATCAGGTTCTGCCTTTGGACACTGTGCGCAAGGGACGGCAGATCTGAGCTACGACAAGTTTTCCAGGCATCGTTTTGCCAGCGTTGCGGCAACATCCATACGGTACTCCGCGCTTGCCCATTCGTCGGTGGCTTCGTGGAAGGCATTGCGGGCGGCGGATTGCGCGGAGTGGAGGCGGTTGTCTGTAGCTGAAGCATCGCTCTTTTCGGTCTCGGTGCCGTCCATTGCCAGGATGGGACTTTTGCCGTAGCCGCCGAGCGCAAGACGGGTTCGGCCGGAGTTCCAAAGGGCGAGCGCAGCGCAGACAATTGGTTTATCAGCGGGGGTGCGGGAGACATACTCAAAGGCGAATTTGATGTTGAGAGGAATAGTGATGGATGTAATCAATGCCCCCTGCAAATTGGGGAGGGGCAGAAATTCCCCGATATTTGATACGCGACTCTCGATCTTCGAGTCCTCTAACTTGGTTTGTTCCAGCTTCGCGTCCAGAGCTAGCAGTACGGTAGCAAACGTAGAACGCCCGTCACAAGAGACGAGAGTACCAGCGACGGTCGCCGCGTTGCGGAGGTTGAGGGGCGCTTCCAGCTTGATGGCAGGCTTCAGCGCATCCGGGCAAAGCTCCGAGATTAACAATTCCTGCAAGGTGACTGTTGCACCGATCTTGAGGCTGTTGCCCTGTTTCTCGATACTGTTCAGGTTGAGAGATTGGAGATCCACCGCTTCCACGGGATCTGCCCCGGGTTTGGAGAGAACCGTGCCGCCTCCAAGCGGAGTACGGTTTGGTTGAGATAAAAGCGCGAGAGCCTCATCGAGTGTCTTAGGTCTGTGATAAGCAGTGATCATGTTTTCTCCCGGGAAGTAACTTTATTATACAGTTAAAAACGTACCGCCATCATCTGATGGCGGTACGTTTAACGTTTATCCTGGAGCCCGATGGGGAGCAAGCTCAGGGAGAAGGAATTCCTGCTTCAGTGCCTGTACTAAAAACTCCACTTCACTGCCGTCGCTGGAATGACCATAGAAGCGCCATGCCGGTTGAATATAGCGCGGACCCGGGGACGGGTTCTGGTCTCTAAATTGTGGATTCGGGATGTAATAGACCAGTTCTACCTTTTCAATCGTTAGCGATGGCGAAGGAATGGTATGAGGTTCCCCCTGTTCACTAAAGAAATTGGGCTGGTCAGCTGAAATCATGAATTCAGACGGATCTTCCAGTGGATTAAACACTGCCGCGCTGAAAACGTGCAAGGTTGGGTAGCCACCGAACGTTTCTTCTGGAACGATCAGTGCTTCGAGGAGCACCTCACTTCCTTCCGTCCCGACAATCGTCATGTCTGGAAGTGAGATCGCTTGCAGTTGTGCGTAGGTCGTACCATCGGATGCGGTGAACAGGGCTACCTGTTGTCCTTCTAATTCGGTAAGCCGTTGCTTACCTTGGATGATCTGAAACTGCAAATCGGGATAAGGCGCTTCATACTTCTCCACGCTGATCACAGGTGTTCCGTTCCTATCCACATATTTCACAGTACCCCAGATGTCGAGGGGGCGATTATGATACTGGAGAAGCGCCTCATAGGTGACATTCTCCAGAAACGCGAACAGCATAGAGCCATCGTCCTGTTTGGTGTAAAAGCCAAACTCATTTCGTGAAGTTCCATCGGCTTGTTGGTAAACCCCAACAATGAGCGTTCCGCGCTGTTGTACAAACTGCCTGCCAACGAAAGGATTATCTGTCTGTTGCCCGGGGATAAAAAGTTTCTGTCCCAGATAGACGATATCATCGGTGAGCTCGTTTGCCTGCTTCAACTCCTCCACCGTAATTCCAAAGTTCAAAGCTATAGAACTTAGCGTGTCGTTCTCCTGAACGATATATTCGGCGGTTCCTGCGTTTGGCTGTCCGATAGGAACCGTAAGCGTTTTCCCTGGTATCAGAACTCCCCCATCCAACAAGGCATTTGCCTGACGGATATCCTCTGGGCTGACCCCATAGGCTTCGGCAATCGCAAATACCGTGTCTCCTTCCTTCACAACATACTCAATCGTGCCTTGCGTAGAGTCCGGGTGAGGCGTTGGGCTCGGAAATGGCACTG
This sequence comes from Anaerolineales bacterium, assembly GCA_025966435.1. Classification (GTDB taxonomy): domain Bacteria; phylum Chloroflexota; class Anaerolineae; order Anaerolineales; family Villigracilaceae; genus Defluviilinea. The sequence continues at coordinate 5,626 of JAICRQ010000057.1, forward strand.
GCGTTCCACTCAAATTGAGCTGGTAAAAACCAGTCCCTGCGCCACCGCCTCCGCCGCCCTGAGAACCTGCCGGAAAGTACTGAATGGAAGTCCATTCAAAGGCGCCATTGACGATGATGCCATTCACGGCAAGATAATCCCCCTGCGCAATGTCGATGTCCATTGGTAAATCCGAAGGTGCATCCACGATCTCATATTCTCCGCTGTTATTATCCGCAGTCAGTACCACCCGATCGCCTTCCCTTCGCAGAATACCGGAGAGATACGTCTCGGGCAGGTCGGTGACATTCCAAGAAACCACATTGAAGACGCGGATGCCATTCTCAACTGTGAATTGTCCCGTCGCTTCGACATAAGTCGACGAATCAACATTTTCGATTCCGCTGGTATTGCCAACTGCCGTAAAGGAACCAATAGCGATGAACGGTGTCCCACCTGGTTCGGCAGCTGGATAGGATAGGGGCAAACCGTAGATGGTGAGGGGCTGGTTGTCAGGATAGGAGCGGGACCAAAACTCGGTTTCTGAGCTTCCTATCGAGCGCATGCTCTCCAGAACGCCATTTTGGATCATATCGGATTGCGCCAACACCTGTTGGAACGCCTCTTCCGCTGTGCGGATGGTGTATGTACCTTCAATAGAGTCAAAGCCGATCTTATAAGATGTGACTCGTGTCACCTGATGGTTCTGATCAAGGGTGAATTCGAACCGCTGGGGCATGTTGTGATCATAACGGACCGTTAATCCATCGGGCGTGAGAGGCAGAACGTAAAACATGCCAGGATTTAGACTTGCACGCTCCACCTGGTACGGAATATCCAACCCATGTGCCTTCATGAATGTATCAATGGCAACAGAGGCTTGTTCGATGGTAATGTCTTTACTGCCCATATAATTGTAAGCACTGTAATCGGCGTAGTAGTCGTAGTTCCACGCGGAATGGACATAGATTCTTTGCTTGCCATCCGTGATAAGAAAAGCTGTGGTGTCAGGCAGGATTCCCGGTATCTGATACATCTTCCCCTGAATGCCATATTGACTTGACAGTGCATTTGCAACGTCAGTCGTGACAGATGGTTCATCCTGCAATACATATAATTTGGCATCTACAGGTGATTGTGGCAAAGGCACGGACAAATATAGTTGTGCCCCGCGCCAGTCATAGGCGCCTGTCTCAATCGCAGGTGTGGGGTTCCCATCGGGAACAGCAGTCGGTATAGAAGTTGTTACAAGAGGGGCAACCGGCGTATCGTTGCTTGCGGGCTGAGGAGTCGGGATGAGTGTCTTAATACTCCAGCTTAATACAACGGCTAAGAGGATCATTAAGGTTACCCAGCGAAGAGCTGGCGTAAATTGCTTCCACATATTTGCGAACCAGCCGCTTTTTGTCCTGCGTATGGCGCGCAATCTCTCCTCTAACTCTGCTGCGAATTGCGGGTTCGCATGTGTTTGCTCCGCCACCTGGCTCAACTGCTGGGCGATTTTCTCGTCTTCAGGGTTTATATCGTTTGGTAATCGTTCATTCATATTCCACCTCCAGTGCAAGGGAGGTCCGCTCGCGCAAGTCTTGCAGCCCGCGCGAGACCAGCATTTTTACCGCGGCTTCACTTTTGTTGAGGACGCGTCCGGCTTCGGCCTGGGAGAGCCCACCGAAATACGTCAGGATCAAAGCTTCAGCTCGCTCCGGTGAAATCTGCCGCAGGGCGCGGAAAACGGATTCAAGCTGCAGACGTTGAGCGGCAGCTTTATCGGTGGGCAGCACCGGGTTGGTGTGATGTATCGCATTGTCTAATGGGATTTCAGGTTTATTCCCGCGATAGAACATCAACCTTTTCTTCGAGGCGATTCCGAGAATCCAGGCGGCAAAAGAGCCAGTGCCGCGAAACGATTGGATTCCTTCCAGCGCAGCGACGAACGTCTGCGAAGTAAGATCTTCCGCGTCCTTTGCATTGCCGACGTGCGCCGCGTGGTAGCGAAACACCCGCGTCAGATGGCGGCGATAGAGTTCAGCAAAAGCCTCTACGTCTGTAATAGCACGCCGAGCCAGATCGTTTTCTTCTTTATCTTGCTCGTTGGTTTGAGTTGCCGTCAGGACAGTCATAGACCTCCAGTGGTGTGCGCACACTATTATGTTGCAGGAGGCAACGAAAAGGTAACAGGGAAATTACTCAGGATAAACTTTCCACCCAAGTTCGTTCAATCGCGACCGGTCGAATTGCTCGGCAGGGACATCCATCAGGAGGGCATTCCCTTCCGCAAGTAATTCGCCAGTCTCTGCATCGTAAATGCCTGCCCATGCTTCGGCATAGCGGGCTTTTGATTTTCCCGCCTTGCCAAGGATCTTCAATGGTTTGCCAATCGGCACGTTCTTGCGATACTTCACTTCAAGTTTGGCAGTGAACATGAAGCGCGGATCCATAGGGTCACTGCCCATTAAGGCACGCCCTGCAATTTCGTCGATGAGCGCGGCGGTGATGCCGCCGTGTAAGACGCCTGGATAGCCTTGAAAGTGGTCCGGCGCGATATACGCTGACTCCACTTCGCCGGGCGCGGTTTCATCAATGTGTAGATGCAGCCCGACCGGGTTTTCCATTCCGCAGATGAAGCAGTAATGTGAATTCGGCTGACGTTTACGCGTTTGTGTTTGCATGGAACCAAAAAGTCCTATTTTTCGTTTGCGAGCTTAATTTGACTGGAACGCAGCGCGTTGTATTTCTAGCGATGAGCTTTCACTCCCACCTGCTGGCACATCTCCAAAACGGGACAGGTGGAGCAATGCGGGAGATTGCCCGTGCAAATGTGTTTTCCAAAGGGGACGAGCAGCCGGTTGATCTCGATCCAATAACGGCGCGGCAGTTTTTCGCCTAGAGCGACCATTGTCTTTTCGGGCGTGGACGTTCGGACGTACCCCCAGCGATTTGTCACACGATGGACATGCACATCCACGCTGATGAATGGCTCTTGACAGGCAATCCCCAGCACCAAATGCGCACATTTAGGACCGACACCGGAAAAGGACATCAAGACCTCCGGGTCGCAGGGAACCTCGCCTCCGTATTCCTCTAGCACACGTTGGGCAATGGCAAGGATCTGGCTCGCCTTTCGCTCGTGGAATGTGCTCGGGCTGATGAGCGCATCCAGCTCTTCATACGTTAACTGACTGATCTCAGCCGGCGTGCGGGCGCGTTCGAAAAGCTTGCGGGAGACCGGTAACGTCACTTCATCGTAGGTGCGGATGGAAATAATGCAGGCAACAAGCTGCTCAAATGTTGTGGTAAAGCCGTTTTCAGCCAGCTCGAAGAGCGCCGCTTTGGCAAAGGGTTTGACCGCCTTTCGAATCCGGCGGACTGCCAAGCCAATATCAAAGGGTTTCTTTTCCATGGAAAGGACCTCCATTGAAGAATGGAGAAGACAGACCCATTATACCCACTGGCTTTTCAGATCCTTGATTTCAGGGGGAAGAAGTCTGGCTGATCGTGGGGGGAATCAGCATATCTGCCATATAAAATGAGTGCTCATAAGCCGTTATGGCGCCGCCTTCGCCTGGGATTGGCTCGATATTCTCGTTGCCGTTCACGTCTACACCCGTTCGTATCTGGTTCGCCATGGCAACCGCCTGACGGATCAGCGCCTCTCGTTCCGGGCTTGCCGGGGTTTCAAAAAGGGCAATCAACTGCATCCGCAGCTGAGCAGTCCAGTCGCTCACGTTGAGTGCAGAGGCTTTCACATGTCCGCCATGGATAAGCATATTCTGAGTCGCATCGGGAGAGGTGATCGCCAGATCGGCATGGGAAAACGTTCCCTGGATGTATCCCAATTGCTCCCCATTCAGCAAGAGTCCATACCCATCACCGGGATCGTCTATCGCGCCGTTCCCATTCCAATCCCTGTGGTCCGGAACACTTTGATTGCCGACGATCAGATTCAGCATTCTCTCTGCTTGCAAAAGCAGCTCGGCTTCGTTACTGGTTTCAAACGCGGTCAGCATTTGCGCGGATAGATCGGTTAGTAGCCTTGTGTTTGCATCCAGCCCACGAACAAAACCGATTTGATTCGGCGTGGCACTGAAGGAAGAAAGCAAATGCCGGACGTGAGTCAATCCACCTTCGGGGAGTCTCACAGCAAAGGCGACATTGTTTGAAGAGTTTGGGTTGCCGTCGTTTGGCTCGACAGTAATTTCCAGCGCGCTGTACGTCCCGATCAAATTTCTACCGCCGCCGTCCACGAAACTCAGAGAGCCCCTGTTTTCTGCATCGAAGGCAACGGTCCCGATGCTGATGCGCTGCTCTGCATCATCCTGAATCAGCCATACCTCATACTGGTTTCCTGCGGGGGGCATCGGCATAGACGAGGTGGAAAGAGTCACTTTGTCGGCGGGCGCTGTACCGTCTTGAAAACGCAGCAACCCAACCGGTTCTCCCGCATCGACAGGAGCGACTCCGCTGGAGGTTGTAGCTGCCGGATCCGTGCCGTGATTTCCAGCGTGCAGCTCGGTAGGCAGGTTTGTCGCAGGTGGAAGTCCCGTGGGCGCACTCAAAGCAAGAAGGCGCGGGGCAGCCAACGCGGTTGCTATTAGTAGAAGACCCAGGATCGAGAATGTTGCGATTCGAGTCCACGCGGGGGCGGAGGGTGGTTTCGCAGCAGGGGCAGGAGTCGAAGCTCGCGCCGGGCGAGATGGGGGAAGCGAGATGCGAAGCGTACTGGCTTCCGACACCAGCCCGATCGCCTCCATATAATCTGCCGCCAGTTCACGGGCAGATTGGTAACGATTCTCCGGTTTTTTTGCCAGCGCCCGATCAAGGACGGATTGCACGGCGGGCTGAATCCCTTCGACATCAGGCGGCGGTTCATTGATATGTTTGAAGATCAGCGTCCAGGACGTATCCCCCTCGAACGGGATGCGACCCGCCAGCATTTCATACAAGACCACACCGAGCGAGTAAATATCGCTGCGATGATCCACTTTCAACCCTTGCGCCTGCTCCGGGCTCATATATGCGGGCGTCCCACTGACAGAGCCAGACGCTGTTTGCATTGTCGATTGGGCAATGCGCACCAGCCCAAAATCAGTGATGACCGGTTCCGTCCGCGCCGTCAGATTCTGCTCGATAGAGACATTTTTCGACTTGTTGTGTAGAATGATATTCCCCGGTTTGATATCGCGATGGACTACTCCCTGTTCGTGGGCATAATCCAGCGCAGCGGCAATCGTGATGAGAAGGCGGGCGACCTGCATTGGCTCCAGACGCTGACTGCGCTTGTGCAATTCACGCAGATACACACCCAGCGATGGACCTACCAGGTATTCCATTACAATGTATGGGTGCCCCTCTGCCGTGTCATAATCGAAGATCTGAACGATATTGGGATGACGCAAGCCCGCGACCACTTTGGCTTCGCGCTCAAAACGGGATTGCAGATCGGGATCGGACTCCACGTAGTTATGCATTACTTTGACCGCGACCGGACGGTCGAGTGTGAGATGTGTGCCAAGATATACCTCTGCCATTCCACCCCTGGCGATCTCCCTCTCGATGCGTACTTTGCCGACAGTCTTACCGATCCATTCGGGCATAAAAGAATTATACAACAGCAGACCCAGACGTTATAATTTGAAATGCTACAAAAATGAATTTATAAGAGACCTTAACTATGAAAACCGTTGTACTGATCTCTGCGATTGCTGAGTGGAATGCCGTCAAGCCGTTATTCCCCGATGCAAAAATGCGTCGCTTCCCCTTCGGCGAGTGTTTTGATATCCATCTTCAGGACGAGCGGATCTCATTCTTCCACAGCGGCTGGGGGAAGATCGCCTCTGCCGGATCGATGCAGTATGTGATCGATAAGTATTCCCCGCATTTGATCGTCAACCTGGGGACGTGTGGAGGCTTCGAGGGGCAGGTGGATCAGGGCGAGATCATCCTGGTGGATCAGACGTACGTGTACGATATTGTGGAATTGATGGGCGATATGGATATCGTCTCTTATTACGCTTCCTCCCTGGACCTGAGCTGGCTGGTTGAGCCTTATCCTTACCCCGTCCGACGCGGGATGATCGCCTCCGCCGATAGCGACCTGCCGCCTGCAAAAATCCCGTTTCTGAAGGGACAAGGCGCTATCGCCGCAGACTGGGAGTCGGCCGCGCTGGCATGGGTCGCACAGCGAAATAACGCGCGCTTGTTGATCCTGCGCGGCGTGAGTGACA
>JAICRQ010000229.1 GCA_025966435.1 Anaerolineales bacterium
GGGTCGGTTATACTCATCAACAGCGCGCGTCAACATCAGGTTAAAGTTAAGCCCAAGCCATTGCCAGCTGTCTCCGATGGAGATGATTAACTCTCCCCTTGCCATTATTTATTTGCAGCACACAATTAAAATTTCACGATCACAATTTACCAAGGAGAATGTATGGATGCAAAAGATCTTGTCAGGCAAGTGAAAGAAGACGGAGTTAAATTCATCTCTCTGCAGTTCACCGATGTGACGGGTGCCGTGAAAAGCGTAGACATGCCGGTTAGCGGCCTGGACGGCGCTCTCGAAGACGGGGTGTGGTTCGATGGCTCATCTGTGGAAGGGTTTGCTCGCATTCAGGAAAGCGACATGCACTTACGGCTTGACCCAGATACATATGCCGTCCTCCCCTGGAGCTCTACAGAACGCCGCCGGGCGCGCATCTTCTGCGACATCTTCATGCCGGATGGCAGACCATTCGAAGGCGACCCACGCGGTGTGTTAAAGCGCTTGATGGCAAAGATCGCAGAACGCGGTTGGACGTACAACATTGGACCAGAGCCGGAATTCTTCCTGTTCAAAGCAGGAGGAAACGGTCATGGGGTTCACCCCGTGCCGCACGATGTGGGCGGATATTTTGACTTCTCGGCGTTTGACGAAGCTACACGCGTGCGCACCGAGCTGATGGACGCGCTGCGCTCGATGGGACTCGAGGTGGAAGTGGGTCATCACGAAGTCGCCCTGGGACAACACGAGATCGATTTCCGTTTTGCGAACGCAGTCAAAGCGGCAGACAACGTCCTGACACTGAAATACACCGTGAAAGCGATCGCCGCGCAGCACGGGTTGACTGCCTCATTCATGCCTAAGCCCGTTTTTGGCATTAACGGCTCGGGTATGCACTGTCACCAGAGTCTGTTCGATAATGACGGCAATAATCTGTTCTTTGATGAGAATGACGAGTTCCATATCTCAAGCCGTGCTTACGCCTTCATTGCCGGGCAATTGAAACACGCCCACGGGCTTGCTGCTCTGGTCGCACCGACGGTCAATTCATACAAGCGGCTTGTGCCAGGTTATGAAGCGCCGGTGTACATCGGCTGGGCGCAGCAAAACCGGTCGGCTTTGATTCGCATTCCGCGTTACACCGAAGGACGTAACAAATCCATGCGAGCGGAGCTGCGCTTCCCCGACCCATCGTCGAATCCGTATCTCGCGTTCGCCGGAATGCTCGCCGCGGCGCTGGATGGTATCGACAACAACCTCACGCCGCCCAAACCATTGAATAATGTCAACCTGTACCACCTCAACGCCGAGGAGCGACAGAAGATGAGCGTCGGAGAATTGCCTGGCTCCCTGGCAGAAGCGCTGACAGAGCTTGCTAAAGATCAGGTTCTCCTGGATGCATTGGGACCTGTGGCTTATGAGGCCTTCAACCGCGCCAAATGGGAGGAATGGGATGAGTATCGCATCCGTGTGACGGATTATGAGATTGAGAGGTATTTGGAGAGGGCGTAGGTAGTGACTGGTAATTAGTAAGTAGTAATTGGAAGTTGAGACCTCTGAGGGATAATATCCCTTGGAGGTCTTGTTTATCAACACGTGTATAATGAAAAACACGATGACAAAAGAGATTTTCATCTCCTACTCCCGGCGCGATCAGGAATTTGTCACACGTTTAGCCAGTGACCTGGATGCACAGGTGGCAGGGGTGTGGTTCGATCAATCCAGTATTCAGTTGGGGGAAAAGTGGCATGATGAGATCATGGAAGGCATCCGTGATTGCAAAGCATTTATTCTTGTACTCTCCCCGGATGCAATGGAATCCCGTTATGTGCGCGAAGAAGTGAATAAGGCTCTGGAACTTGGCAAAACGATCTTCCCTGTCATCTACCGTCCTACAAAGTGGAAAGGTGAATTCGAGACGTTAGTGAAAGAGGTACAAACGCTTGATCTGCGCTCCGGCAGTTATACCGATAATTTTCATAAGCTGGTTGACGGCTTGATCGAAGCAGGCGCGGCAAGAGCAACCGGCGAACGCCCATTCCTCCGCCAGCCAACCCAGCCTGGTTTAGGTGCTGTCTTCAACAGAATCCCCGGCTGGGCCTTTGCCTGGAGCCTTGGCTGGCTCGTCTTTTGGATTGTCCTGCTGATATTCTTCGCGATTGCCCTTGTCAACCAGGGAAATTGGGGAAGTGACGATTTGCTCGCCTTTCTTCTTATTCTTATCAGTGCTGCTGTCGGCGGTTTTGCAGGAGGCTTATTCGCAGGGCTGCTTACAATGCTCATACTTCGACCCAATGCGCCGTCTATTTCGTGGAAGCATATGTCCCCAACAATTCGCATTTGGGGAATCAGCGGTCCGCTGGGGATGGTTGTTTCTGGCTTGATCACTGCATTGATGATTGCATTCGGAGCACTCGGTGTCCAAAGCGCGGAACCAGATTGCGCGGGTATTGGTCTTGGCGAGTGCGTCGGACAAATCTTTGGCGCTGCCATTGGAGAAGCGATCGCGTTGGTGATTCTGATCCTTTTCGTATTTCTGCTCTTTGTGATCGCCGCCTGGTTTCTTACCGGGATGTTCGCTGGCTGGCAGGTTGTCCGTCATATCCGCAAACTGGAACCTGGCATCACCAGCGCGCAAGGCTGGAGAGTTTCAGCCGGGTGGGGATGTGGCTCCATCCTTGCGGTAGCGGTGATGTTTTTGCTTATGGGGATTCTTTTCAGTGCCCTGGGGTTGTAAGACCTTACGCAGAGTCTTTTCCAACATGCTGTCTCAGCGCTGCTGAGCGAATAGAGTCTTGCGAGTCGTCTGTCGGGAAATCGTTATTATGGAATTCAGACCACAAATGGATTAAAGTTCGTGCTGCGATCGAAATAGTCTTCGTTCTCCGCTCTCTTGAGAGCCGCGACAACAGCATACGTGACAGGCGTCATCAATGCCTCCACGCCGCATTTGAAGATGTAATTGGTCACGGTAAGAGTAAGGAACAGACTCCACGGAAAGACGCCGAACGCTGAGGCGACCACGACAAACATCACCGTATCTACAAGTTGACCGAAGATCGTGCTGCCGATCGTCCGCGCCCACAGCCATCGACCCTGGGTTAGCACTTTCATTTTTGCGAGAATAAAGGAATTGGTAAATTCGCCTGTCCAATAGCCTGCGAGGCTTGCCAGGACAATTCCGCCGGTGCTCATCCCGCCAAGGATTGCATTGTAGGCATCGTCTCCGGCATAGCCTTGCCATGTCGCCTCTCCTGGCATCAGACGAATGAGCCAGAAGATGACCGCGCTCAGCGCCAGGCAGAGGAACCCCGCCCAGATCACACGTCGCGATTGTTTATATCCATACACTTCGGTAAGAATGTCGCCAAAGATATAACTGATCGGAAACAAGATTGTCCCCGCATCAAACGCCAGCGGCAGACCAAAAAGGCTAAAACCCCAGTCCACGATTTTTGCGGAGGAAGCGATATTGCTGACCACAAGCACCGTTACGAAGACAGCCGTGATCAAGTTGAGGAAGCGATATTGTTTCATGAAACTTAAGCTTTAAGCAGCTTGGGCAGAGGTAGCTTTTTCAATCATCCTGCAAAACGAACAAAGATCGCCGGTGGAGGTAGGTTGTCCACATTTTGGACAGGAGCGCAAATGTGCCCGCTCGAGATCTTTTTCGATGAACAGATCACCGCGTTTGCGCGCTTCGAGGAAACGGAGATAGAACGTGAGCTTTGCACCCGGACGTGCCGTTTCGAGTTGGTTGAGCAGTTCCTTGTAATAGATGGACTGTGACCCTTCGGCAAAAGGACATTCTTCGTAAATATATTCAATCCCGCGCACTAGTGAATAGGCGGTCATTTCACGCTCGTAGAAGCGGCACAGGGGCTTGACCTTACGCGCCAGCCCGTCAGACGCAGGCAGGACAGGTCCTTGGCGAAGGAGATATTCACTCGACCAGGACAACGTATTGCCGAAGAGCACCGCAGCCTCGTCATCGAGGTTATGCCCTGTCGCCAGCACATCATAACCAAGATCTCGCGCGATCCGGTTCATTTCATGCCGTTTCGCCAAACCGCAGACGGCACATGGCTTGCCGTGTCCGCGGTGGGAGATCTCGGAAAGCACCGGGATGGGCTGCCCATATTCCGTTTCGATGTCCACGATGTGAAGCTTGAGATCTCGTTCGTGCGCGAATTTTTCCGTGAGACGCTGTGACTCGTGCGAATACCCGATGCCCCCATCGATACCCAGACCCAGATACAGCCCATCGGCATGGTAACCGAGTCGGTGAAGGATATCCCACAGTGCAAGCGAATCCTTGCCGCCCGAAACAGCGACCAGGATCTTCTCGTCGCGCGTGAACATCTCGTATTTTTTAATAAAGCGTTCGGTCTGTTCGGGCACCCAATCCAGGTAGTGCTCCTTGCACAGCGCCAGTTTGTGCTGGCGCATATTGACGGATGCCTTCCCTCCACACTTTTTACATTTCATGGCAGATGCCTCGCAGTTCGGTATTGGATGTTCGAGTATCGATTCCCGCTCCCCCTGAAATTACCGCGATCAATTTGACCACGTCTCCGTCCTTGAGAATCTCATCCTCCAGAATCATCTCCCCCTCTCGCGTCGCGATAACCGACTCCGGCACCACGCTGATCTTCTGCAAGGCAGAAAGCAGTGTCATGCCAGGTTTTACTTCGTATTCCTTGTCGCGCAAAATCAGTTTAACCAAACTCACTCCTCCGAGAACGATTCTACCATCAGGCAGGAATCACGCCTTGACAGCTATACACTATTAAATGTACGATAGACTTATGCGTATCGGAATGATGGTGGACACGTACAAACCGTACGTGAGCGGCGTGACCAATTATGTCGACTTGCACAAACGCGCCCTCGAACGGGCCGGGCATGACGTTTATGTGTTTACCTTTGGCGATGAGGACTACCAGGACGATGAGCCGCGCATCCTTCGCAGCCCAGGCGTGCCCCTGGCAGACACCGGCTTTTACCTATCCCTGCGCTATAAGTCCAAGCACAAAAAGCTCCTTCAAATCATGGATGTCGCACATGTGCACCATCCGTTTCTGAGCGGGCGGCTGGCGTTGAACTATTGTCGACCCGAACGCATCCCGATTGTGTTTACAAACCATTCCCGATATGACCTGTTAGCGCAGGCATATCTCCCCCTGATGCCTGATGAGGTCAGTCACAGCCTTCTGCAAGCCTATATGCCGGACTTCTGCGAGGCGGTTGACCTCGTCATTTCTCCCTCGGAAAGCATGGCAAAAAACCTGCGTGAGCTGGATGTAAAAAGCCATATTGAGGTCATTCCCAATGGTGTGGATCTGCAAAAGTTTCAGGAGGCGAAGCCATTTCCACGCGCCGAATTCGGGTTTACAGACCAGGATATTTTGCTGATCTACGCCGGCAGGATTGCGCCCGAAAAGAACCTCAGTTTTCTGCTGCAGGCGTTTGCAGGCGTTGCTCAGGTGATTCCGAATGTTTATCTCCTCATGGTAGGTGGTGGTAAAAGAAATTTCGAGGAGGAGGTCCAAAGCCTGATCGCGCAACTGGGGATTGGAAACCGCGTTCACAGCACCGGCGTGATCGACTATGATGATATCCCGTCGTATCTGGCGATGTGCGATATCTTTGTGACTAGCTCGGTCGCCGAGACCTTCGGCATGTCCACAGTGGAAGCGATGAGCGTAGGATTACCGATCATGGGCATCCACGGGATAGGCACAAGCGACCTTGTGGAAGATGGCAAAACGGGCTTCCTTTCCACTGAGGACCTGGCTTCCTTCGCTGCCAAGCTGACCTATCTTTGTCTGCATCCGGGGTTGAGAAAAGAAATGGGGTTGGCTGCCTGTAAAGCCTCGGAACCATACGATATCGAACGCACAACGAATATCCTGCTGGGTCACTATACGCGCCTCACGCAGAACACAAGACCACTCAAGAGAAGTCTCGACGAGCGGCTGATGTCTGTGCTGGAAGAGTTCATGAAATGACGAAGCACAACCAGCGCGTCGGCAAGTGGGGCGAAGAGGCAGTCGCA
>JAICRQ010000096.1 GCA_025966435.1 Anaerolineales bacterium
AATTTTTGGGTTTCGGCGTTCTGCTCTTGCTCGGTCTCTACTATGCGGCGACGGACGGCGTGCTCTCGGCGCTGGCAAGCGCAATGCTGCCGGAGCAGTGGCGCACAACCGGGCTAGCGATCATGACCACCGGCACAGGGCTGGCGCGCCTTTTTGCTTCGCTGGGATACGGCGCCCTATGGACGTATTTCGGCCCCAACCGGGCACTCACCCTCTTCCTGCTTGGACTTTCTATAACCGTATTAATCGCCTGGGTCTTTTTGCACCGACTGGAAAGGAAAGCCGATGAATCGTTGCAGTAGCCGCGGGCAGCGCGGAAAGGTTTTTCGGTGGATTGTTTTAGGATGTATCGTTCTGGCGGTCAGCTATACCGCCTGGGTGATCCAGCGTGCGAATGCCAGCGCCGCTCTTGCTGAAACGAAACCATTGTCCGCGGCAAGCGCGGAGGAACTGCAGGCAATTCAACGCCAGGCTCATCTTGTCTTTCTCGCGCAGGCGGAAGCGCCGTACGGACAGGTGAGCCTGGTGGGGCTTGTCCACGAAGCCACCTCCGCGGTGACAGCGCTTCAGTGTGATCGCATTCATTATGCGTCAGGCAATGGACTTTGTTTGATGTATGATACAGCTGTTTCTTTGTCTGACCCTTTAGCTCCACCGCAAGTCCGGCTCAGTCTGCTCGGAGCGGACTTCCAGACCCGTCACCAGATCACCGTGGAAGGTATCCCCAGCCGGGCACGCGTCTCGCCCGATGGAAAATATGCAGCATATACCGTCTTCCTCACCGGTCACTCCTATAATGACCCGAACATGTCCACCGCCACCGTCTTGCTCGACACAGCCACGGGCACGAGCCTGGGGAACCTTGAAGATTTCGATGTGTGGAAAGATGGACAAGTGTACGACGCCCCCGAGTTCAACTTTTGGGGTGTCACCTTTGCTAAAGATAGCAATCTCTTCTACGCCACGCTGCGGCACGGCGGTACGACCTACCTGGTTAGGGGTGATGTCTCTACTCGCAGGCTGACCGTTCTGCACGAAAATGTCGAATGTCCCTCGCTCTCACCGGACGGCACGCGGCTTGCCTTCAAAAAGCAGACCGGCAGCCGATGGCAATTGACCGTCCTGGATCTTGCGACCATGCAGGAGACCACTCTGGCGGAACCCGAGGGGATCGACGACCAGGTGGAATGGCTGGATAACGACCGTATCCTGTATCAAAAAGCGGATTACGACCCTCCCAAATGGGTGAGCGTGTTTGTCATCCCGGCGGATGGCAGCGGCCAGCCTGAAATCTTCCTGCCAAATGCTACCTCTCCCGCCGTCGTCTACCCATAAACAGCTCGGATCTCTTTGGATAGTCAATGCGACAGGCAAACAGACAGCGGAGATCGAAACGGTCTCCGCGTTTGATTTACTATCCGTCTCAGTTTTCTTGCTCTTCAGTCTTATTCCGTGCCTGCATGATAGCGAACTCAATATGCCGTACGGCAGTCCGGTAGTCACACCCCGATAGTTTTGCCATTGCCCTCGCCAGAGGCCGGATCGCCACCGCTTGTGAAACATCTGCCCCGCTGGCAGCCAGGATCCGGTTGGCGACCAGTTGAAGCTCAATCGTTCGTTTTTTGTTTGCCGTGTTGTTCATTTGTGCCAACTCTCTATGTTCAGCAAACGTACCCACACACCCGTTGTTATTCAAAGGAGGGTTTCTCCCAATAGGGAGACGGGTAATCACCTACTCATCTGTTGCTACCTGGAAATAAATCCTTTGATCTAAACTACCTATACAGATCTCAATACGCTTCTGTGATGGCAACGCGTTGCTTACAAAATCCACACAGTTCCTCCACTCTTTCATAACGTCCAATTCTTATAATCGTTGAGGACAAGTAGATTAGCAGATATGATAGAAGGATACATATATGGATAATGACGATAAGCCAATTGGTCGAATCCTTAGCCGCCGGGATGCTCTTAAAGTACTGGGAATCGGGAGCGCCGCGTTTTTGGCGGCGTGCGCTTCGCCCGAAGAGACCAGTACCGTTATCCCCACCGAAGCCTTAACGCAGGTATCGTCTACACAGGCAGCGGCGACTGTAGGCACTGTTCTCGATTGTGTAGTCCGACCGGAGTTGACACTAGGTCCCTATTTTGTCGATGAGCAGCTCGAGCGCTCAGACATCCGCACGAACTCTTCAGACAATTCTATAAAGGAAGGCGTCCCGCTCACTCTGAACATCAATGTCGCCAGTGTTTCGGACAATAGCTGTACCCCCATTGAGAACGCGCAAATAGACATCTGGCATTGTGACGCGCTGGGGGTATATTCCGGTGTTTCAGACCCGAATGCCGACACCACAGGGCAGGACTTCCTGCGTGGATTTCAACGTACCGATGCAAATGGAGCAGTTCAATTTCAGACGATCTACCCGGGCTGGTATTCCGGCAGGGCTGTCCATATCCACTTTACCATCCGCACCCAGGGAGCCGAGGGCGAGGGCTATCAATTTACGTCGCAATTCTTTTTTGACGATGCATTGACCGACCAGGTCCATGTACTGGAACCCTACGCCAGCAAGGGGCAGCGCAATCGGCGTAATTCCGATGACAACATTTTTTCGGGAGGCGGCGATCAGTTATTGCTCAATTTGCAAGGTGACACAACCAACGGTTATACAGGCTTCATGAGCATTGGGCTGGACCTGACCGACAGCAAGACAGGAGCTTCTGAATAAACACTGGCAGGCCTGGAGGAAATCCGCCACCGTCATAAGCATCAGTAAAACTGACAGGTCAATAACAAAGCCCTGTCAGTTTTTTAATTCATTCGAGTACAATCTCTCATATGCAGAGAGAGAATATTGACGCGCTTAAGGATGGTCTGAAAGACCACCCTGTCGTACGTCTTCGATACAAGTTACGGGATGCAAACGTGTATGTATCCAGGGGGGGCTATCACTTTAGCGATACTTTGGATCCCGTAAATGAAATCTCGCCGGAGATCGATGCTTCACAACTGACAAAAGAAGAGTCCACCTACATTGAGACTCAATTGCAGGCAAACGCGCAGAGGTTCCATCATCAAGTGGAGGTTCTCAAGAAACATTTTCCCCTCCACAACGCAAAGGTGCTGGATATCGGCTGTGGAGGAGGCTTGTTTCTATCCCTGCTCAAAGGAGGAGGTGCGCAAACGATTGGCATCGAATTAAGTGACAGCCGCGCTTATTATGCAGCCACAAAACATGGTTTGGAAATCCATAAGCGTCCCATTGAAAGCAACTTCTGGCAAACGGGATATAAAAAGTATTTTGACGCGGTGACGCTATGGGATGTGATTGAGCACGTCAATTATCCATTTCTAACGTTACAATCTGCGACGAACACCTTGAAAAAGGGCGGGCTGCTTTTGATCGACACACCCTGCAGGGACAGTTTCTATCACCAGGTCGGCGAACTCACATATCGCTTATCGGGCGGCAGGTTCCCTACGTTTCTAAATGCGATGTATTCCTCCCATCGATTCGGTCACAAACAGATTTTTTCCACGAACGAAATGAAAGAACTGTTCTGGTCGTGTGGTCTAGAGGTTATCGAATTGCGGAAATTCCATGAGCTATCTTTCCCGTATGAATTCTACTTACGAAAAATGCTTCGCTCAGAGGCCCTGGTGAAATTGTCCTTACCCGTCGTGAAAGCTTTCTTCCGGCTGTTCAAAATTCGCAATAAAATGCTGGTGATTGGAAGAAAAAATTAATGTCATTGCGAGCGAAGCGAAGCAACCCCCTCGCCAACTGGGAGATTGCTTCGTCGGGAAGAACTCCCTCCTCGCAATGACATGAAATGTAGAGGAGAAAACTAACTTTATGAACAACAACGGATACATCCCTCAACGTGCGATGAGCATCTACGCCCATCCTGACGATCAGGAATTCAGCATCGGCGGGACTCTCGCCAAATGGGCGCGTTCTGGCTGCGAGATCATTTCGGTCATCATCACGAGTGGCGACTCCGGCTCGAACGATCCTGCAAAGGATGGCAGCTACAAAAAGGAGCTTGCTGAGTTACGCGAGAAGGAACAGCTCGCGGCGAATGCGATTCTGGGGATTAAGGAAACAATCTTCCTGCGCTACCCGGATGGGGAACTGGAACCGACGATCGAGCTGCGAAAAGATCTCACCCGCCTTATCCGCCGCTACAAACCCGAGGCCGTTTTCGCGGGCAACCCGGAAGCCTGGTTCTATGGCGATGAATATCTCAACCATCCTGACCATCGCGCCGCGGCGCGTGCCGCATGCGAAGCCGTGTTCCCATCCGCCGGGAGCCGCCTCATGTTTGCCGACTTGCTCACGGAGGGGTATGAACCGCACGACGTCAAGCGGCTCTACATCCACGGCACGGACAAGGTCAACACCTGGGTGGATATCAGTGAAACGCTGGAAGTCAAGATTCAAGCGCTGCAGCAACACGTCAGCCAGATCGACCCCAACGAGGTCGGTAAGTGGATGCACGAATGGGCAGAAGAGGAAGCCAAAGGTCAGGAAATGAAATATGCCGAGGCATATAAGGTGATGTTCCTGAAAAAAGACGAAGAAAAGGAAGAAGTGGAAGAAGAAAAAGCCGGCACATAGCCGGTTTTCCTTTTAGAAGACGATGTGCCCGATCAAGATGGAAGCCACCGCCAGCGTAATGTTATCCACATCTTTGAATGGTAGAGATTCCACCAGCATCGCGCCAAGTCCGATCCACGTGACCGGTAAAAGGAAGCGCGTGACCGGACCACTAAAAGCTCCCACCCAAACGTAAACCGCAAAGATAAACATGGTCAGCAGCCAGCCGCCCAGGAATACGCTGAGCGATCCGGCAACACTCTTTTCGGGAGACCAGGGCAATTTCGGCGATCGGACGCGTCGACCCACAATATCGGCAATCCCATCCCCGCCACACATCATCATCAAGGCAGGGATTCCGATTAGCGAATCCTTCCAGTAGACCAACGTCACCACAACAAAGACAATCCCATAAAATAACGGACCACGCAGAATCTCACGCGGGTCACCTGTGCGCGACATTGCTTTGACAGCCGCTTCATCCTTCATAACCCCCGTCCCCACCAGCACAAATTGCGCAGTAATCACCAATGGAACCAGCGCCGCCAGCCACCGGGAAATAGGCACATCGGGGTACATCAACCAGCACAGAACAAAGATCGGCCCGGTGCCGATATGGATCAGCTTGCGGCTCAGCCGGCTTTCAACCCAGCCGCGGTGCGCGAGGAAATCCATGAGGCGGAGGAAAAAGACAGCAATACCAAAAGTGAGAAGAGTAGCGAGGTAGGGATTCACATCTCGATGGAAATAAATTATGGAAGAGAGGCTTCCTCTCGGGCATAGAAAATAGTTAAAGCTTCCAGGTTTGGATCCTCTTCCCATTCTCCGCACGCCTGCCAGAGCGAGTTCGGAGCCGGCAGGTCAGCAGTCGGCGCGACAACAAGCACCTTTTCAAATGACTGATAGTCCAGGGTATAAAACACAGACGTCAACGGATCAAGCCCTTCTGCCCATGCGATCATATTTGGGTCTGGAAGGCTATGAGCATTCTGCCTGAAACGCCCGAGATGAAAATTCGGCATCCAATCCAGCCCTGGTTGCTTCTCACGTAGAATGTTGAAATGTGTGCCTCCGTCAAAACGTACAGAGATCATATCTGATCCCGGGGCACAACTGGCGGAATCAAATTGCGGGGAATTGCCAAAACTTTTTAAGGTGATCGGTCCAAGTAAAGCGATGCTAACCAAGAGAGTGGTAAACACGACCAATGCATCGGGGCTTGTATCTCCAGACTCGGATCGGTTCGTGGGCGGAATCTTCAGTCTTTCCATGACAAAGAGCAGGCCCAAAGCCGGCAGCAATCCGAAGACAATCATGCTGACTGCATAAGGTCGCATCCTGTACGCGTCGGTGGGCGGCAGGAAAGGCACCGAAACGAGAATCCCCAAGATGGAAACGCCCATCAAGCTCATAAGCAGTTCACCTGGTTTAAGGAACCATCGGATCAAGCCGAATACACATAGCGCAAGGACTGCCCACTGCGCGATGTTTCGCATGATCCTCTTTTCTCCACCCACAAAGGAATAGGCACTATACCAGCTATCTGAAAACAACATGGACCAGTTGTAGAGAGCTCCTTTAACCAACAGCCCCGGTTCATTCCGGATCTGATCGAATGCCATTTGATAGATGATCCTAGACTGCTCATCTGCGGGCAGGGATTGTAATTCTGGATATCTCTCGAATACATAGTGCCAGGATTCCCCGCCCGACGCTAACCCATATAATGTGTACGAGAAATTTGCAAACGGTACCCCCGTAAAAGATGCCAGGGAACGGACAAGAATAAGATTGGACACAAACGCGGCAAAGGCAAAGACTGCACTGATGATGAAAGCCTGCCAGGAGAAGCGGCGCCCTTCTTCTCGAAAAGCCCATCCACTCCAAAGCAGAAAAATAGGCAGTGTGAAAAAAGCTCCGGCGCGCGCATTCAGCGCCAACGCGGTGACGAACAGTCCTAACCAGAATAAAAGACGTTTCTTTTGCACCGTGCCGCGCCACATCAATGCAAAGCCGAGTGCGCCCAGAGGGACACCAAGATTTTCAGACATCACCGTGCCGCTGTGATGGCGATAGAACAAGAACAGGATAATCAGGACAAAGATCGCCACTTCTGAACCATACGTGGACTGGATTTCACGCGCCGCAATATAACAGGCGACAGCCGTGATCAACGTGAGAAGCCCCAGGGCAGCCATCAGATTGTGCCCTGTCAGCCAAAGCAGCACAGACAAAAAGCCTGCAAACAAGGGTCGACGCGCCGAAAAATCGGAAAGCTCCTGCCCAGCCTGAAGGCGCAGAGCATCCGAATAGTAGTTCGAGGCATCATACAAGGGGACGATCCCGTTCAGGACGATGGATTGTGTCTGCCCCGTCGCCCATAACCCTGCTAAAGCTAAGGCAAACAAAGCCAGGGTCATTGCCAGAGAGAGCGCTCTGCCCGCCCAGCCTCGCAACCGGAATGAGATGTACAAAATTAAAAAAAGCAGGAGTACCGTGAAATTAAAACCCGTCCGTGCAGACAGGCTGAGAGGGCGTAAAAGATTGGGGGATCGATTGAGAAGGATGAACACAAAAATCGATATAGCAAGGACGTTCCAAAACACCTCCTGTATCCACGGTTTCTTCAGGAAGGTGTAGCGCTTTGCCGTATCGACGCCTAACGTCATTAAGTTTTCACCAACGATTTGAAATTTGGTTTCCAGCGGGATCGGTGTGGGCCCGGCAGGATTCGAACCTGCGACCAAAGGATTATGAGTCCCCTGCGCTAACCGCTGCGCCACGGGCCCTTTTTACAAATTACCACTTACCTGAAGGGGTTATTGGTAAGTGGTAATTGGAGAGCGGGAGATGGGATTCGAACCCACGAATATCAGCTTGGAAGGCTGACGCCTTACCACTTGGCGACTCCCGCGTGCGGTCGGTATTTTACCACAGGAAACCAGGGGTGGTTTTGACTGAAAGAGCGCCTCTTTCCTGGAGGGCTGACGCTCTATTGTAGCACGATAAGGGTACATCATTAGTCAATTTTTTGCAATGTAGGGCAATAACCCGTTGGATTGTTTTATACAAATTTGTAATTTACCTGATACCCCCGAGCAGTCTAGCTTCTGTATAATATGTACCGATTGACATTATCATCTTTGAGAGAATTCGGATTTCTAATATGGCGGTCAAAAAATTTCAGCTTCCCAGATGATCAGGGAAACGACTGAATTGGCTCCTTGAGGGTAAGGGTAGACGAGGAATGCTCAAACAGCGGCACTCTACTTGCTTCAATGACAATTGAAAAATCAAATAGCCACACGACATTTCATTTGCCTCGTGGAGAGAACTTCGAAGATAACCAGTATCCAACATCGTAAATATATGGATGTTTGTTTTACAAGGATCACCGTCATGGAAAGGATACGTTGTTGAACCCTATACACGATAACGAAGATGGGAAGATTGCCCTCCAATGGAGTTGGAGGGAGTTTCGTCATCTAATTTTTGCGGGCCTATTTGGATGCCTAGCCATAGCGCTTGTCGCCCTTGCCTCACGGCTTCTTGGTGAACCGGCAGCTCTTTTGACACGTGAACCGCAACGGGCCTTGAACGGCCCATATTATGCAGGCAGCTTCTCGAATCTCGGGGGACTGGTCTGGTTTGGGGCCGCGGCGATCCTATCGTTTGCGGCGAGTGTCAAACCGTTGAATCGAGGAGCTCTTATTCTAGCAGCATTGGTGACGTGGGCTATGGGATTGGATGACGTGTTTATGCTTCACGATGAGGTATATCCCAAACTCTACCTGCATGAGAGGGTTGTTTCCGCCTTGTACTTTGGCGCGATTGGGATGATCTTTTTGCGATACTATCGCCAGCTTTCACGTTCGACGCTGGTTGGAATAGCTGTCACAGTTTTCTTCTGGGTCTTATCTGTGGTGTTGGATCTCTTCCTCCGCGGGTTTGGGCAACTTCCAGAAGACGGAAGCAAATTTATCGGCCTTGTTGTCTGGGCCGCGGCATGGACTCGCCAGGCATATGACGACATGACCAAGCTGGCTCGTCCCAGCACGTGATTGGATTCTGGACCAGAGGCGCTAAGAGACCAGGAAAGTACGAGCAGTAACTCCATCCCGGTCTGCCCAACATATTTTGCATTGAAGCATCAATCAAGAATACCCGGTTTCGCGGCTGGCAAGGGAGAACTCCATGGCAAACACAGAACAACTATCCATTTTGAAGCGGGATGTTGACGTATGGAATGGATGGCGCGCAAAAAACATCTATGTGTACACAGATCTCAACGAAGCAGATCTGAGTGGAGTGAATCTCAGTGGAGCCGATCTTCGCATCGCTCATCTGCGGAGGGCCAATCTCTTCCGAGCAGATTTGCGCGGCGCAAATCTCAGTGGAGCGGACCTCAGCGACGCGAATCTCCGGGAAGCCAATCTGAGCGAAGCGGACCTGACCAAAGCGAATCTTAATGGAGCGAGTCTCAGTGGTGCATTTGTCCGGAACGCTACTCTCAGTCAGGCGAATCTTTTGGCAGCTAACCTGAGAAATGCCAATTTCAGAAATGCCAGTATCAGCGACGCCAATCTCATGGTGGCTGATCTTGAGGAAGCCGATCTCAGCGGGGCAAATCTCAGCAGAACGAACCTCACGAAAGCTGATCTTTCCAAAAGTAATCTTCGTCGAGCCGACCTGAGCGGAACGAAGCTCACGAGGGCGAATCTGACGCAATCTAACCTGATGGAAGCCAGAATCATTGAAGCGGACCTGACCGGGAGTAATGTTTCACAGGCTGTGATGGGAAGTACAGTTTTTGCAAATTCAGACTTGGGCAAGGCGATAGGCCTGGAGAGCATAAGTCATCGAGGCCCTTCCCCTATTTCGATGGAGACATTTACTCTCTCCGCCGGGAAGATTCCCGAAGTCTTCTTACGCGGCTGCGGGTTAAGTGATGCAGCTATTGAATATACGAAGTTATCCGACCCTGCATTGAGCAC
>JAICRQ010000545.1 GCA_025966435.1 Anaerolineales bacterium
CGTGACGTCTTTGCCTTCGCGCTGGACCTTTGACTTACCGATCGGGATGAGATATTCTCCATCGGGGACCTCACCGCGGAGCTGGTACATGGTGGCGTGCTCAAGGAATAAGACAGGGTTATCCGAACGGATGGACGACTTGAGCAAGCCCTTGGCGTCCTCGGGCGTTCCAGGGGAAATGACCGTGAGCCCCGGGAAATGGGCAAAGATCGCATCGGGTGTCTGCGAATGGGTCGCGCCCAGCTGGCGCCCGCCGCCGCCGACGGCACGGATCACCATCGGCACCCTGAACTGCCCGCCGAACATGTAATGAAGTTTCGGCGCCTGATTGACGACATAGTCCATAGCGGAAAAGGCAAAATTAATCGTCATCAGCTCCGCGATGGGGCGCTGCCCCACCATTGCTGCACCGATCGCCGCACCTATGATGGCATTCTCCGCGATGGGTGTATCCTTGATCCGGTCCGGACCGTACTTATCATAGAAGCCTTTTGTGACTGCGTAGCTTCCTCCCCACACGCCTACCTCTTCCCCCAGGATAAAGACCGCAGGGTCGCGGTCCATTTCTTCCATGAGTGCCTGCGAGATCGCCTCGCGCATTGTAATTTTTGCCATATCAACTCCAGTATTCAGCGCTTAGCGTTCAGCGACGAGTGATTCCGATGGACGGGTCTCTGACTGCTGTTCACCAGCCTCTGATTCTTCCACATAAACATTGGTGAACAATTCTTCCATCGTCGGCTCAGGAGAAGTCTCGGCAAACTCAACAGCTTTGTTGACTTCCTCCTCCACCTGTGCATCGATCTCATCAAGAGCCTTGGCGCTGACCGTTTTCTTTTCCAACAGATGAGTACGGAAAATTCCGATCGGGTCGGTTTCCTGCCATTTCTTGACCTCTTCCGGTTTGCGATAGCGCTCGGGGTCGCCCATGGAGTGGCCGCGATACCGATAGGTCATCACTTCGAGGAGATAAGGCTGGCTCTCCTTGCGCACGAATTCGATCGCCTCTTTTGTAGCCTCGTAGACCTTTAGCACATCCATGCCGTCCACCTGGCCGTTCTTCATCTCGTAGCCTTCCGCCTTTTGTTGAATATCCAGAACGGCGGAAGCGCGCTCGACGGCTGTCCCCATGCCATACTTGTTATTCTCACAAACCCAGAGCACACGCAAGCCCCAGGCTTTTGATAGATTCAACGCCTCATGGAAATAACCAATGTTCGTCGCCCCATCGCCGAACATACAGATGGTCACATTGTCATTCTTTGCATATTGGTCGCCGACCGCCAGGCCGGCAGCAATCGGCAAATGACCGCCTACAATGGCATGACCGCCCCACATATTGTTTTCCACGCTTGCCATATGCATGGAGCCGCCTTTGCCTTTCGACATGCCGGTTGCCTTGCCCAGCAATTCAGCCATTACCTGGTCCGCCGGGATGCCGGTGTTGATGGCAACCCCGTGATCCCGATAGGCGGTGATGACCCGGTCGCGCGGCTCACGCGCTGCAATCACGCCTGTCGAAACCGCTTCCTGTCCGATATACAGGTGCATGAAACCGCCGATCTTCCCTGCCTGATACAGTTCCGCGCCGCGTTCTTCCACGCGGCGAATCAGCACCATCTGATGATACAAATCAAGTAGCTGCTCTTTCTTCATCTCTGCTCCTAAAAGTATAATAGCGACGTACAGGCAAAATATATGGCGCTTCAAGCGCCACGATGTCGTTTCCTCACTGCAACCGCGAAATTATATCAGAGATTTTCCGTTCACTTTTCTGCCCTGACCCATCTTCTGACAATAACCAGGTGGCTAAACGGAATCCATTTCCCCAGGTCCCTGAACCTTCCTGGGGTTATAAAGAAAAGCCTGATCTACAGACAGATTCAATCTGACCACATGTTCGTAAGGGTTTGTAGGAGCTTCATATGAAACGCATTCACGCATACCTCGGTATCCAGTCGCTTGTTGCCATTCTGGTCTCGGTCAATCGCCTGGGCACCTGGACCCTCGGATATGTATTGCCCAATGAATTCCTGCGCTGGGTGGATTTCAATAACATGCTGGTCCTGCCGCTGATCAGTGTGGTAGCTTCCTACCTGCTCAAAAAGACGATTGAATACAATTCACCCCAGCGGGAGAGTACACCTCATATTGCCTGGAACCTCGTGTTTATCGTTGGGCTCTACCTGCTTGCAGCGAGTTACGGCGATCATGAAGTCACGAACTATCTGCACCAGCGATTCTGCGCGACCGATACTGCCAGCGACCTGTGCCGCATCGTGATTTTCAACGACGATGAATTCAGTCACTGGGTCTTCTTTACTGGCTTTGTCATGGTGAACGTCGCGATTCTGTTTATGCAAAACCTTTTTCCACACCGGGGCGAACTCTCCAGTGGAGATCTTGCTTTGCTCGCCCTGAATGCCCTGTTCCTGGGTGCGGGCATTTTCGCAAATCTTGGCTTTGAAGAGATCGGGCTGGATTTATACGTGGTTGCACTTCTCGCTTTTGTTTCGACGTATCTGCTGTGGAGGCGCGGCAGGCAGCCAATGTTCATTTATTACACGATTGCCTACTGGCTGGGCTTGATCGGCAGCCTGATTGCCCAGGCTTTAAGATAAGCATCCCGTAAAGGGCTTACAGATTGTGCCCCGCAGCGCAACATCGCAATGAATCCCGTGTTAATTTGTTAGAGATTCGTAATTGCAAAGGAGAAAAACATGGAGATTTACCTAATCTGGCTGCTTCGCATTATCCA